>NZ_RAWF01000599.1:0-522 GCF_003612075.1 Corallococcus sp. CA041A | reverse complement strand
CGCCGCCCCCGCTGCCCCCGGCCGCCTGGGCGGCGCGGTACTGGCGGTAGGCCGCGGCCTTCTTCTCGTCGAAGCCGATCTTCTCCGCGTCCTCGCCGAACTCGTCGTAGAGCGCGCGCTTCTTCGTATCGCCCAGCACCTCGAAGGCGGTGTTGATGCGCTTGAACTTCTCCTCCGCCCCCTTGTCGCCAGGGTTGACGTCGGGGTGGTGCTGGCGCGCCAGCTTCCGGAAGGCCTTCTTGAGGTCGTCCGCCGAGGCCGTCCGTGGCACGCCCAGAATCTGGTAGTAGTCGTCAGCCATAGGTTTTGAGGGTGGTGCAGTACCCGACAAAGGAGAACGTAACCAGCGGTGCGGTGAGCGCCAGCACGGGATGTCCGGACAGCACCGCGATGGTTACAGTCGCCGCAAGATGAGGAAGGCCATGCCAGCACCGCGCGCCCGCCGGAAGGCCCCTCTGTGGCTGGCATGCGGGCTGCTCCCGGCGGCTCTGGGCACCGCCCCGGGGTCTGGGGGGACCGCCC
>NZ_RAWF01000598.1:0-524 GCF_003612075.1 Corallococcus sp. CA041A | reverse complement strand
CTCCCCGCCTCCACCGCCGCCAGCGCGGCCCGCACATCCACCGCCGGAACCACGCGCGGCGCCACGTCCGCCCACACGCCCGCCTTCGTCAGCCACGCCTTCGCGTACACACCCGCCGGCACCGCCGCCGGCTCCGCCAGCACCACCCGCTTGAGCCCCTTCAGGCCCGCCGCTCCGGCGACCTTCACCGACGACTTCACCGGCACCACCACCACCAGCCGGTTGGACAGCAGGTCCACCCGCGAGCCCGCCTGCACGAGCCCTGCCCGGTCGACCCCGTCCATCTTCGCCTCGTCCGCGGAGAGGAACGCATCCGCTGGGGCCCCCGCGACCACCTGACGTGCCAGGTCGCTGGACGCCCCGAAGGCGAACCGCACCCGGTGCCCCGATGCCTGCTGGAACGCGGGCGCCAGCGCCTCGAGCGCGTCCGTCGTGCTCGCCGCCGCGAACACCAGCACCTCCTCCGCCCGCGCCGACGACACCGTCACCCACACCAGCAGCAACCCCCACCACGCACGCCGCAT
>NZ_RAWF01000597.1:0-525 GCF_003612075.1 Corallococcus sp. CA041A | reverse complement strand
CCTTCACCCCCGGCGGCACTTCCCGGCACAGGGGCAGCAACGCCTCCAGCGCGCCCTTCAGGTAGAGCACGCCGTCCGAGCGCAGGACGCTCATGCGCCGCCGCTCCGAATCAAAGGGCTGCTCCGCCACGCGCGGCCGGTCGCGCTCCAGGTCCGCGCGCTCGATGCCCCGGACCCGCGCCGCCGCGAGCAGCGCCAGCTCCGTGGGGTCCCCCGCGCCAGTCCCCTGCCCCTGCCCCAGCTCCGCGTCGCAGCAGCCCGCGGCCACCTCCAGCACGCGTGGCGCCGCCTCCGGAGGCCACAGCTCGCGCACCTCCATGATTCCCTGGGTGAGCGTGCCCGTCTTGTCCGTGCAGATGACGGTGGCCGAGCCGAGCGCCTCCACCGCCTGCATCCGCCGCACGAGCACGTGCCCCTTCACCATGCGCTGCACGCCCACGGCGAGCGCGAGCGTCACCACCGTGGGCAGGCCCTCTGGCACCGCCGCGACCGCGAGCGCCACCGCCGACAGCAACAGCTCCACCC
>NZ_RAWF01000596.1:0-542 GCF_003612075.1 Corallococcus sp. CA041A | reverse complement strand
GACGATGAACAGCGCGGTGATCGCTGCCATCAACATGAAGGTCTTGATCCAGTTGAACATGGGGGCGTGGCTCCTGTGGGTGTTGGGGTGTGAAGTCGTTAGATCGCGATAATCGCTGAAAATTCAAGGGTTTGCGCGGCAGTTGCGCGATATTTCGCCGCAGATGACGCTTGACGCATCAACGGGTGGTGAAGGCCAGCCGCGCGCCCAGGCCGATGAACGCCGTGCCCACGACGCGATCGAGCCAGCGTTTGATCCCCGGCTTCCCCGCCACGCGGCGCGTGACGCTCGCGGCGACCCAAGCCACAAGGCTGTTCCAGATCGTCGACATGACGATGAACACCGCCCCCAATGCCAGGAACGCCAGCGCCTTGTGGGCGGCGAGCGGATCGACGAACTGCGGGAAGAACGACAGGAAGAACAGCACGACCTTCGGGTTCAACACATTGGTGAGGAACCCCTGCATGAACAACGATTTGAGCGGACGCGCGCGCTTGGCGGCGGGCGTCTCCACTTGTTCGACCGTGGCGTCATCACGTTCA
>NZ_RAWF01000595.1:0-553 GCF_003612075.1 Corallococcus sp. CA041A | reverse complement strand
CACCACGGGAGGCGGGGGAGGGGGCGCGACCACTTCACCCAGCGGTTCGCCCGCGTCCACCGCGCGCAGCGCCGAGCGCACCGCCAACGACAGGGCCTCCGCGCCCACGGACCACGTCAGCGTCTCCGGCGCACCCTCCACCCGCGCGCTCCGCACGAACAGGTGTCCCGTGCGCGGAGCCGCCACCGACACCCGCAGCTCCGCCCCGTCTCGCGTGAACCACAACACCGCGCGCGCGTCCTTCCGTGAAGCCAGCCGCTCCGCCTCACGCCATGCACCGCCGGGGCTCGAGTCCATGGACGGACCTGCTTCCGTCTCCAGCACCACCGGCAGGTCGCTGCTCTGCCCCCGCACCCGCTCCAGCAGTGCGCGGTCCTCGGTGGACGCCACGCGCACGACCGCCCGCCACGACCCGGCCGCCCACGCGGGGCTCCACAGGCCCAGCACCAGGGCCAGCACCACCACGCGCTGCCACGCCACGGCCTCCAACACGGACATGCAGTAAAACCTACCTTCCAGGGAATTCAACTGGAAGCACCTCGCCGCTGTCTCT
>NZ_RAWF01000594.1:0-559 GCF_003612075.1 Corallococcus sp. CA041A | reverse complement strand
GGAGATGCTCTCCTTGAGTGGGTCGAGTGACAGCGCCAGCGCCACGCCGAACTTGTCCCAGTCACTCAGCCCCATCACGTCTTCGAGCAACGAGATGCAGTCGCCCCTACGAAGCCCCGGCTCGCAGAAGCCCCCGAAGGCACGGTCCGACACCTGCGACCCTCGGGAGTAGGACGCGCGGACCCATTCCCCCGGCCGTGAAGCCCGGAGGCGCAGGGGTGTCACCAGAACCAGCTCGGTCAGCGCCTCTTCAAAGGCCTCCTCCCCCACTGTCACGGCCCGGACGGGAGAAGGCGGGCTGTACTCGATGGGGGCGCCCTCGCCGGTATCCAGCCTCACCCTGCCCCTTGAGGCAGCACACGCACTGAGCAAGGCGAGGATCAGGACAGCGAGCTGGACTCGAAAGGCCATGGACCCCTCCGGGTCCACTCCCTAGGGGGTGTCCCTAATTAAGCCAAAGCATCATGCAGGCCAGGTGGAGGACCGCCAGGTAGTTGGTGGCGGTCTTCTCGTAGCGGGTGGCCACGGCGCGGAAGCGCTTGAGGCGGTGGAACATGCA
>NZ_RAWF01000593.1:0-577 GCF_003612075.1 Corallococcus sp. CA041A | reverse complement strand
CCGAGCAGAAGGGCTTCCTGCAGGCGCAGAAGCAGGTTCAGCTCGAGTCCCAGATCATGAGCACCATCACGAACCTCATGAAGAAGATGGACGACATGGCGATGGCCGCCGTGAACAACCTGAAGTAATCCTTCCAGGTTGTTGGTTTCGCTCCGGCCCCGTGCTGGTGCCCTTCCAGGGTACCGGTTCGGGGCCGGCGGCGTTTCTGGCCTCCGTCTGCGCGGCGGAAAAGCGGGCCGGGGCTTCCCGGGGAAAATGATCGCGGAAAACCCTTAGGAAACTCCCGCCCCCCTTCACCGATAATCTTTTTGTAGCTGGTGCCGCACGAACTCATCCCGCCGTACCAGGAGAACTCTCATGGCCACGATCGACGTCTTCAACACCGCAGTGAACACCGCGAAGAACACCACTGGCACGGCGATGGACAAGATGATCGCCGCGGCCCCCGCGGAGCAGAAGGGCTTCCTGCAGGCGCAGAAGCAGGTTCAGCTCGAGTCCCAGATCATGAGCACCATCACGAACCTCATGAAGAAGATGGACGACATGGCGATGGCCGCCGTGAACAACCTGAAGTAGT
>NZ_RAWF01000592.1:0-578 GCF_003612075.1 Corallococcus sp. CA041A | reverse complement strand
GAGAGGCTGGCGGGCGGGTGGGGGAGCAGGCGCAGCGGCTCCGGGCCGAAGACAGCGTCCAACTCGTCCTCGACGAAGGGGCGGAAGCGCTCGCGGATGAGCACCTCCGGCATGCGCGTATCGCGAGCCTGCTCCAGGCCCTGGAGGAGCAGCTCGCGGACGAAGGCCTCGTTGAGCACCTTGGAGTCGAAGTAGCTCTTCTCCACGCGGGCCGCGTTCACCAGCACGATGCGGTCCACGCCCAGGGACGCCACGGCGGGCAGGACCTTCTTGAGCGCCTTGGGGCGCGGGATGGCCAGGAGCAGGTCCACGCCGGCCCGGGGCGGCGGTGAGTCCGTGAGGTCGACGCGCAGGTGGAGCAGGCCGGGGGCGTTCTCCAGCACCTCTCCCGTGCCGATGAGGCCGTTGAGGCGGCCCACGCGCAGGGATTCGCCGGGTTCGGCCTTGAGGACGTCGCGGGCGTGCTGGGCGCGGCGGCCGGTGAGCCGGGCGGTGCCGTCCGGCTGGAAGTCCTCGTCCAAGAGCAGGAGCAGGTTCACGGTCCCCTCCATGTAGCCGTTCCCGGGCGGGCAGGGGAG
>NZ_RAWF01000591.1:0-607 GCF_003612075.1 Corallococcus sp. CA041A | reverse complement strand
GGCTTGAGCCGCGGCGGGGGTGGCCTTGGCGTCCTTCCCCTTCTTCTTGTCGGCCTTGGCGGGCTTCTCCGCCGGGGCGGACTCCAGGACGGGCGCGTTGCGGTCCAGGGCGAGGTTGAGGCGGAAGGAGATGGGCGCGTCCTGGACGAGCTTCCAGCGCAGGACGACGGCGTCCTTGGGGACGGCGGGCGCGGCGGGAACGGGAGCGGCCTCGGCGGGCTCGGGCGCAGTGGCACCCGGCGGGCGCGGGATGGGCTCCATCTTGCCCGGCGCCTCCTGCTTGCAGGCGGTGAACGCGAGTGCGACGAGCAGACCGGAGAGACTTCGCTTCACGGGGACACTCCTGGGTGACGGTCGCGGGATAGCGGAGCGGACGGCGGTTGTAAAAGGGAGAACGGGCTTTGACGCGGCCCGACGAAGTTGGAGGTTCATGGAAGGGGCGGCATGCAGGAGCGCAGGCCTTCCGGCGCGGTGGGCGGCGGCTCACCGGCGATGGCTGCGAGGAACGCGAGCTCACTCGGGCCGGGCAGCGCGCCTCCGCAGGCTCCGGGACAGGACGCCATGCGTTCGTCGAAGCGCGTGCACCAGGCCTCGATGGGCGCGGGTG
>NZ_RAWF01000590.1:0-613 GCF_003612075.1 Corallococcus sp. CA041A | reverse complement strand
GAAACCACCTTGGCGGATTTGTCTGGCCAGACCGACAAGCTGATCGGCGACAGCAGTGCAAACGTTGCGCGCGCCCAGCGTGTGGATGCCGGCACGCAGGCCATTGGCGCGGTGATTGGCGTGGCGGGCGAGGCCATTGCGCGCTTCGATGTCGAGGCGACGAGCATTGCGGAATCCACTGCGGCCATCGAAGATGAATGCGCGTCGCTCGCGCGTGAGGTGGAGGCGATGGCCGAGGGTGTGAAGCAATCCAGCCACAACATCGACAACGCGCAACGGCAGCTTTCGGGGTTGCTTGGGGCGTCGGAAACGCTGATCCGGTTGACGGCTTCGACGGGCGTGCAGAGTGCCGATACGCCCTTCATCGAAGCGGTGCAGACCGCCGCCGGCAAGATCAGCGCATTGTTTGAATCGGCGCTGGCACGCGGCGATATCAGCGAAAGTGATCTGTTTGATCGCACCTATGCGCCGGTGCCGAATACCGATCCGCCGCAGCATATGACGCGATTTACGGCGTTCACGGACCGTGTGTTGCCTGCGGTACAGGAGCCGTTGCTCCAGTTGGATCCGCGCGTGGTGTTCTGCGCGGCGGTCGACACCAACGGCTATCTGC
>NZ_RAWF01000058.1:0-40168 GCF_003612075.1 Corallococcus sp. CA041A | reverse complement strand
ACCCCACGTCGTCCCCCGCCACCTGACAGGAAAAAGTCCCCGTGCGATTCCTCCTGCTCTCCCTCCTGTGCCTGGTGCCCGGCCTCGCGCGCGCCCAGGCCGAGGAACTCGAGAACCCCGGCACCGTCTCCGCGGTGCAGGACCGGCTCTACCGCATGCACCACGAGCTCTCGCTCGGCGTGGGCGTGCTGCCCGCGGATGCCTTCTACAAGGGGCTCATCGGCACCGTCGGCTACACGTACCACTTCAGCGACAGCGTCGCGTGGCAGGTGGGCCGCGGCACGTACAGCTACAACGTGCAGACCAGCCTGCGCCGCCAGTTGGAGCGTGACTTCGACGCCGCCCCCACCGCCACCGCCTTCGAGGACCAGGTGCAGTGGATGGTGGGCTCCGACCTCATGTGGAGCCCGCTGTACGGCAAGACGTCCTTCCTCAACTCCAACGTCATCCACTTCGAGGTCTTCCTCCTGGCGGGCGGCACGGTGGTGAAGGTGGACCGCAGCGACGGCTTCCGTCCCGCCGTCAACCTGGGCCTGGGCGTGCGCATGTTCTCCAGCCAGAACGTGTCCTTCCGCCTGGACGTCACCAACAACACCGTCTTCGCGGGCGCGTCGCGCATCATCAACGTGCCCACCGTGCAGATTGGGACGGCCTTCAACTTCGGCGCCACGGAATGACGTCCCGCCCGCTCATCGTCGCCGCGCTCGCCAGCGCCGCGCTCCTCGTGTCCCCGACGGTCGCCCGCGCGGCACCGGACGCGGGCACGCTGCCCATGCCACCCCCACCGGCCGCCAGCGCGAAGGCCCCAGCCGCCGCCACGGACGCGGGCACAACCGGTCCCACGGACGCGGGCACCGCCGCTGGCACGCCCGCTCCCGCCAAGGCCGCCGTCGCGGAGGCGCCTCCGCCCCCGCCGCAGAAGGTGCCGCCAGAGACCTTCGACAACGCGCTCAAGGCCTACTTCGACGGCAAGCCTCGCGACGCCGCGGGCCCGCTGTACGCGTGGCTCCAGGCAACGCCGCGCACGGACGACAACTACGCGTGGGGCCAGTACTTCCTCGCGCGGAGCCTCATCGACCTGGGCCTCACGCACGCGGGCGCGACGTACCTGGCGCGCATCGCGCGTGAGCGCTCCAACCCCAACGTGCTGCCTCGCGCGCTGGACGCGCTGAAGGGGCTGACGGACCGGCCGCACGACGAGGTGATGATCGACGAGCAGGTCTTCGGCGCGCTCGACCTGGGCTTCCTCCCGGACGAGACGGGCGCCTACGCGCACTACCAGCAGGGCCTGGTGGACCTGCGCGTGGGCAACGAGCGCTGGGCGAACACGCACTTCTCCAAGCTGCCGGAGACGAGCGCGGAGGCCAGCCGCGCGAAGTTCGCGCTGCTCGTCACCCGGCTCAAGCAGGTGAAGGATCCGCCGGAGGAGATGGTGAAGGACTTCCTCGGCCTGTCCCAGGACGAGAAGCTCACCCGCGAGGCGCGCAACGAGGCGGCGCTCGCGGTGGCCCGCCTGCGCTACGAGAAGAAGGACTTCCCCGGCGCGCTGGAAGCGTACGGCAAGGTGAAGCTGCCGGAGCTGGACCCCGGCCGCGCCAGCCTCTACCTGGAGGAGGCGTGGACCCGCTACAAGCTGGGCGAGCTGCGTGCGTCGCTGGGCATCCTCACCACGCTGGACGCGCCGTCCTTCCGCGATGAGTTCATGCCGGACAAGTACCTGCTGCGCGCGCTCATCTTCCGCGACCTGTGCCACTACCTGCCCGCCAAGCGCGCGGCGAAGGAGCTGACGCGCCGGTACGCGGACTCGCTGGAGTCCGTTCGCAACCGCGAGGACCTGAGCCAGGACGCCCGCCTGCGCCGCGCCGCCAACGCGCACGGAGGCACCCAGCGCGCCGCGAAGTTCGTGTCGCTGCTGGACCTGGAGGGCGAGCGCCTGGGCCGCTACGCCGGCAGCTTCGGCGACCGGCTCTTCGGACACCTGACGCGCGTCTATGACCTGTCCCACGCGGAGGCCGTGCGCGTGTACGACGCGCGGCTGCAGGACGCCGTGCGCCAGGAAGCGGACACGCTGCTGCGCGCCGCCGAACAGGTGCGCCTCATGGAGTACGAGGTCGGCCTCAAGCTGTACGAGCGCGTGAAGAAGGGCGCGCAGGTGGTGGCGGCGCAGGAGGAAGAGCTGCTGTCGCCCGCGCAGGTCGCCTTCAAGTTCGACAACGAATACTGGAACGACGAGCTCAAGTCCTACCGGGTCCGCATCGAGAGCCGTTGCATCGAGGAAACCCCATGACCGGCCCGTTCACCGGACTCATCACCGCCGCGCTGCTCGCGGCCGCGGCCCCCGGCCCTGGCCGTGTTGGGCCCAACACCAACCCCATCGTGTCCAAGGCGAAGGAGCGCGAGGAGCTCGTCGCCAAGCTGAAGCGCGACATCTTCAAGGTGGACCGCGCCATCGGCGAGACCGAGAAGCTCATCTCCAAGAGCCGCAACGCCCCCTACCTGCCGGACCTGCAGTTCCGGCTGGCGGAGCTCTACGTCGAGAAGAGCCGCTACGTTTACTACCTCCAGGCGGAGACCCGGCCGGAGGGCGCTACCGGCGCCATCGTCTCTCCGGAGACGCGCCTGATGAAGCAGAAGGCGGTGCAGATGTACTACCGCCTGCTGCGCGAGTACCCGGACTTCAAGGACGGGGACCAGGTGACGTTCTACCTGGCGCACGAGCAGCGCGAACTGGGCCAGTTCGACGAGATGCTCAAGACGCTGGGGGACCTGACGCGCAAGTTCCCCAACAGCCCGCTGCGCCTGGAAGCCGAGCAGATTCTCGGTGACCACTTCTTCGACAAGGCGGAGCTCGTCGAGGCGGAGAAGCACTACCAGGCCATCCTGGAGCTGCCGCCGTCGCCGGTGCACGACCTGGCCCGCTACAAGATGGGCTGGATCCGCGTGAACCAGGCCAAGCACGCGGAGGCCGTCACGTTCTTCGAGGCGGCGGCCGCCAGCGCGCCCCTGCCCGGCGTGGACGTGAAGAAGGCGCTCAACGTCAAGCGCGAGGCGCTGCTGGACCTGGTCTACAGCTACACGGAGGCCAAGCCCCCCAAGGGCGCGCTCAACTACTTCGAGAAGCTCAGCGAAGGCCGCGCCACGTACGCGCTCGCGCTGGACAAGCTGGGCAACCGCTACTTCATCAAGCAGCAGTACGAGTGGGCCATCCCCACGCTGCGCAAGCTGATGGAAGTGCAGCCCGACCCTGAGATGGACCTGGAGCGGAGCCAGAAGCTGTACGACTCGCTCAAGGCCGCCAAGGGCAAGGTGATGCCGGAGCCGGAGGACATCCGCTTCCTCGTGCGCGCCGCGGTGCAGAGCAAGACAGACCCGGAGATGTCGGAGTCCGACCGCAAGAAGCAGCTCGCGGAGACGGAGGAGATGGCGCGCGACCTGTCCACGCAGGTGCACCTGGCCGCGCAGAAGGCGGACTCGCGGGACCTGTACCTGAAGGCCGCGGCCGCCTACCGCGAGTACCTGGGGCTGTTCCGGCCGGACCAGTACGTGCGGCCCATCATGAAGAACCGCGCGGACGCGCTCTTCGCCGCCAAGGAGTTCCCGGAGGCCGCGCGCCAGTTCGAGGAGCTGGCCCGCTACGAGGACAAGGCCAAGGACGGCAAGGCCGTGGACACCGCCATGTACGGCGCGCTCCTGGCCCACTTCTCCACGCTCAAGCCGGAGGAGGCGCAGAAGCGCAACGCCTTCGAAGTGGCGGACGCTCGGCAGGCCCTGAAGCTCCTGGGCGCGAACTACGTGTCGCGCTACCCGCAGAGCCCGCACGTGCTGGACGTGAAGTTCAACATCGCGCGCGCCTACTACGAGGACGGCGATTACCCGAAGGCGGCGGAGCTGTTCACCGCGTTCGCGCTGGCGCACCCGCAGTACAAGGACGCGCCGGTGGCGGGCAACCTGGCCCTGGACAGCCTGCGGCAGGTGAACGACTTCAAGAAGCTGGACGAGACGGGCCGCAAGTTCCTCGCGTCCTCGCTGCCGTCCAACTTCCGCGGTGAAGTGCAGAAGATCCTCACGCAGAGCAAGGCCGAGGCCCTGGACGAGCTGGCCCTGCAGAGCGCGCAGGAGACGGGCGACGTCATCGAAGGCCTGATGAAGGTCGCGGACGAGAACAAGAACAGCGACATCGGCGAGAAGGCGCTCTACGGCGCGTTCACCGCCGCGCGCGAGAAGCGCGACCTGCCGCGCGAGCGCGAGCTGGGCGCGAAGCTGGTGCAGTCCTACCCGAAGAGCCAGTACCTGTCGGACGTGCTGCTGACGCTGGGCCGGCACGCGGCGGAGGCGGCGGCCTTCAACGAGGCGGCCGGCTGGTTCGAACAGGTGGGCCAGAAGCTGACGGGCGACCTGGCGTCGGTGGACGGCTGGATGGCCGGTGCCCGCCTGCGCATCGCGCTGGGTGAGTACAAGGAAGCGTCCCGCAACCTGGAGACGGCGTCGGAGGCCGCGGGCGCGCGCAAGGGCGAGGTGCTGTCGCTGCTCGCCGAGACGCGCCTGAAGCAGAAGGACTACTCGCGCGCGAAGACGGCGGCGGAGACGGCGCTCAAGCTGGACAAGAACAACGTGGCCGCCGCGGCGGTGCTCGCGGAGGTGCAGGCCACCACCGCGCCCACCGCTCCGCCGGACGCGCTCATCTCCACCCTCACCGCCGCGGTGCAGGGCCCCAACGGCCAGACGGAGGAAGCGGCCAAGGGACTCTGGTACCTGGGTGAGATTCTGTACCGCGGCTACAAGGACCTGCCCGCGGACAAGGTGGAGGAGAAGGTCGCCGCGCTCCAGGCCATGGAGGGCGTGTACACGCAGGCCGCGTCGCTCGGGTATCCGGAGTGGGCGGTGGCGTCGCTGTGGAAGATTGCCCTGGCGTACGGCCACATCGCGGACGTGGTGGACCAGACGCCGGTGCCCGGCGGGCTGTCCGCCGCGGAGACGAAGCAGTTCCAGGACGCGGTGAAGCAGCAGGTGGGGCCGCTCAAGGCCCGCTCGGACGAAGCCTTCAAGGCGTGTCTGTCCCGCGCGGAGTCGCTGGAGGTCTTCAACGCGGCGGTGGTGGGTTGCCGCAGCCGCACGGACGTGGCCGCGCTGCCGGTGCCGCAGCCGGCCGCGCCCACGCAGCCCGCGGCGCTGGAGGACCTGCGCAAGAAGGCGGAGAAGGTGCTCACCGCGGAGGCGCTGGAGGCCCTGGGCATGGGCTACCTGGACGCGCACCAGTACGGCATGGCGCAGCTGACCTTCGGGCGCGTGACGGAGCTGCAGGACACGCGCGCGTCCGCGCACGCGGCGCTGGGCTGGGCCATGCTCAACCTGGGGGATGCCATGGGCGCCCGCGAGGCGTACGCCAAGGCGCTGGAGGCGGACCCCACCTACGACAAGGCCCGCCTCAACCTGGCCGCGCTGCGCTGCCGCTTCGGCGACACGGACGGCGCGCGCCGCGAGCTGGCCGTGCTCAAGGACATGGGCACGCTCAACGGTCCGGACGTGGACGCGGGATGGAAGGCATGCAAGTGAGCGCGCCCTTCCGCCGCATCGCCCCGGTGCTGTTCGCGCTCGTCGCCACCGCGTGTGGTGACGAGGGCGGCAAGCTGGAGGGCAGCGTGACGGAGCTCATCGACCTGCGCTACCAGCGCACGGAGGCGGCCCTGGCGGAGGGGACGCTGGCGGTGAGCTTCGTCAACACGCAGGGCAGCGGGCAGGACGTGGTGTTGAAGGTGAGCGCGCGGGTGGCGGACATGCTGCCGGACAACGAGTACGCGGGCTCGCTGGACATCGACCTGGCACAGGCGCTGGACGACGGCTCGCAGCGGGGCAGCGTGGACCGCAGCGTGCTGGACGAACCGGTGCGTCCGTTTCCGCCGCTCGTGCGCGGCAACCTCTTCGTGAAGTCCCTTCCGAAAAACACCGGGGACCGGGTGTCGGGCGAGTTCAGCGTCACGTTCACCAACGGCACCGACGTCTACTCCGGCCGGACCATCTTCAGCCGTTTCGAGGCCATCGCTCCATGAAGCGCCACCTGCTCCTCAGCCTGTCCCTCCTGACCGCCGCCTGCGGCCCGAGCTACGGCATGCGCGTGCCGGACGCGCTGGTGAAGAAGCTGCCGTACGAGACGCGCATCGAGCTGCTGGAGGCGGAGAACGACCTGGCGCTGGCCATCGACCGGGTGGACGAGGCGGACAACGAAGTCAACCGCGCGCGAGACAACATCCGCCGGGCCAAGTCCCGCCAGGAGGCCGCCGAGGACGAGGAGGACCGCGCGCAGGACGCGTCCTCCCGCGAGGTGGCGCAGCTGGCCATCGCGGAGTCGGAAGCCCGCGTGGAGTACCTGCGCGCGCACCAGCGCCTCAACGTGGGGCTGCGCGAGGTGGAGAAGCTGTCCCTGCGCTGCGCGTTCGCCCGCTTCGAGCTGGCGCGGCTGACGTCGGCGCGCAAGGCGAAGGTGCAGGGCAGTGAGCGTCTGGAGCCGAAGGACTTCGAGCAGCAGGTGTCCGAGTGCGAGGCCGCCGTGAAGGAAGAGCGCGCGAACCTCGGGGGGGACACGAAGGAAGCGCAGACGGCGAAGGAGGCGTGGGAGGCGAAGAAGGCCGCCCTGGCCAAGAAGACCTTCGACGCGCGCGCCAGCCCGTACGTGGAGAACCTGTGATGACGAAAGCCGGAGTCCTCCTCCTCCAGTTGTTGACGGCCCAGGCTCCCGCCCCGGAGGCACCTCCGCCGGAGAAGCCCGCCGCGCGCGCGGACAAGCTCCCGGACGACCCGGACGCGCTCTACAAGCTGGGCACGGCCTTCCTGTCGCAGAACCAGGCGCGCCGCGCGGTGGCGCCGCTGACGAAGCTGGTGGGGCTCACGCCGGACGGCGTGCCCGCGAAGGTCGCGCTGGCGCGGGCGCTGCGGCTGTCCGGTGACGTGCCCAAGGCCAAGGCGGTGCTGGACGCGGCGCTCGCGGCCTTCCCGGAGGAGGCCACGCTGCGCTCGGAGCGCGGCCTGCTGGCGCGCATCCAGGACGACACGGACGAGGCGATTACCCAGTACTCCGTGGCGACGGAGCTGGCGCCCAAGGACGCGGAGCTGCGCTTCAATCTGGGCGAGGTGCTCCAGCGCGCCAACCGCACGGATGACGCCATCGAGGCGTACCGCGAGGCGCTGAAGCTGGACGGCGCGCTCCAGGTGGCTCGGGTGAACCTGGGCAAGGCGCTGGCGGAGAAGGGGCTGGCCGCGGAGGCGAAGGAGACGCTGCGCGAGGCCATCCGCCAGAAGGACAGCGACGCGGAGGCCCACTACAACCTGGGCGTCGTGCTGATGCGGGAGAACGACGTCACGGGCGCGTTCTCCGAGTACCAGGCGGCGCTGAAGGCGGATCCGAAGCACGCGCGCGCGCAGAACAACCTGGGCGTGGTGCTGGACGGCCAGGGCAACGCGCGCAAGGCGGCGGAGGCGTTCCAGAAGGCCATCACGTTGGATCCGAAGTACGCGGAGGCGCACTTCAACCTGGGGCTCGCGTGCTTCCAGTTGGGGGAGAACGCCCGGGCGACGAAGGCCTTCGAGAAGGCGCTGCTGCTGGAGCCCCGCCGCGCGAGCGGCCCGTACACGCAGCTGGGCCAGCTGTACCTGGCGCAGGGCAAGAAGACGCAGGCGGTGGCCGCGTTCCAGAAGGCCATCGAGAAGAGCGCCGACGACGGCAAGAAGACGACGGAGTCCTACCAGGGCCTGGCGCGCGCGTACCTGGAGCTGGGCAAGGTGGACGACGCGGTGGCCACGCTGAAGACGGCGGTGGAGACCTTCCCGGACGAGCCCGGCGTGCGCGCGGGCTACGGCGACGCGCTCAAGGCCAAGGGCGACCTGGAGGGCGCCATCGCGCAGTACTCGGCCTGCGTGAAGCTCCAGCCCACGGTGGAGAACCGGCTGATGCTGGCGGAGGCGTACGCGAAGAAGCACGTGGGCGCCCAGGCGCGGCCCCTCTACGAGGCCGTGCTCCAGGAGGATCCGAAGCACCGCGCGGCGAAGCTGGGCCTGGCGGACCTGCTGCTCGCGATGGGCGACTACGCGGCGGCGGAGAAGCTGCTCACGCCCGCGCCAGGCGAAGAGGCGGAGACGGCGGCGCTGGCGCGGCTGGGCATCCTGCACTCGCGGCGCGGCCGGCCGGACCTGGCGGTGCCGGAGCTGGAGGCGGTGGTGGCGAAGGACCCCGCGCAGTTGGAGGCCCGCGCGGAGCTGGGCTTCCTGTACCTGCGCGGCGGCGACGAAACCAAGGCGCTCCAGGTGCTGAGCGACGTGCTGGCGGTGGAGCCGCGCAACTCGCTGGGCCTGCTGTACCTGGGGCACACGCTGTACCGGCAGGGCAAGTTGCCGGAGGCGGAGAAGGCCTTCCGGGGCGCGTCGCAGGTAGACGCGAGCGCGGGCGAGCCGCACTTCGCGCTCGCGCAGCTGCTGGAGGCCACCAACCGCAAGCCCGAGGCGAAGAAGGAGTACGAGGCCGCGGTGCAGTTGCAGCCGGACCACGCGGACGCGAAGACCGCGCTGCGGAAGCTGGCCGTGGACGTGCCGTAGTCGCGGCGGGAGCGCACCGCACGAACCTGTCCGACAGTCGGACAGGTTGGGGCCCGCGCTCTGGGAAGTGGGGCTACTCCCGGGCTCGCATGAGGCTGTCCGGTAGCGGAGGCCCCATGGGCGCGGGCCGCGGAGACTCCGTGAGCGTCCGGCCGAAGTGGTAGCGCGCCTCCGCGTGGACGCCGAAGGACTCGCCTCCGGCGCTCGCCAGCAGCACGAGGTCGTCATCGGGACGCCCATCCGCGGGCAGGCCCAGGGTCCAGGGCACTTCCCGCGTCTCCCCGTCCAGGACGATGGGCGACCTGGGGCCTTCCCGGAGAACCGTTCGCGGCGGCACGAGCAGGGAGACCTCCACGGGCGCGGTGAAGCCCGGGCTCCGGTCCAGCCGCGCGACGAGCCGCACCGTGTCCGCGCTGGCATCCACCACCCGCCAGGAGACGTGCAGCGGCGCCGGGATGCGCGCCGTGGCGGGGAGCACCGTGAGCCGTGACGCGGGGCTGTCCGTGGCCGTGGCGTCGTCCTCCGGGCCTCGCATGAGCACCGTGGACGAAGGGGTTGTCGCCGCATCCCTGACGTGTGGCTTCGCCGGGACAGGCCGCGAGCCCTGACGCACGCGCGACTTCACGTCCCACGTATCCCTTCCGTACGCGGGGAGCGCCACCGACCGCGCGGACGCGAGGAGCGTTGGAGAGGACGCGTGGACGGGCTTCTCCTGCGCCTGAGGAGGTGACTCGGAAGGCCTTGGTGGCTTCTTGCGCCGCACCCGGTCCACGCCGGACGCCATGCCCGCGGAAAGTGCTCCAACGAGCGCCAATGCCAGCACGGCCCCCGCCACGCGTTTGCGCATCAAGGGACGCAGGAGGTTCAGGGTCGTGGACCGTCGGCTTCGCGGCATCGGACGAGGGAGCTTCATGGACACAGGGGCTCGTGGCTCGGATACGGGAAGGCGGTGGCGGGTTCGGTGGCGGCGTCGACACGGGTGCTCGGGAAGCCCTGGCACATCAGCGCGTCCAGGAAGTCCGCGAGACACGGTGAGGACCTGCCCGTGTCCACGACGTCCGTGAGCGCGCCCTTCTCATCCCGCGTCCAGGTGTGTCGCGTGTAGCCGCGCGCCCAGGGCGCTCGGTTCATCGAGGGCGCGGCGAGCGCGTCGTAGAGGGGCTGACTCGACGGTGTACCGGCGGCCGTGCGGTAGAGGATGGCGGCCACCTCGTTCTCGTCCACGGGCTGGAGCAGGCCATCTTCGGCGCGGGGCCGCGTCCACGGGCTCACCGAGGAGGCTCGCGCGGACAGGTCCACCCAGAACAGCGTCCCGCCCTGCCGGTCGAAGTAGCGGGGACTGCGGCGCGCGTCCGCGCTGAACCACGTGGCCCAGCCCTCGCTCCATGCCTGTCCCGGGAAGGTGGGCACGCCCACGTAGTGCGACCCGCCCTCCTCCGGACTGGTGCCCCGGCTGGCCATCACCCAGTGCCCCAGCTCGTGCATCACCATCGCGTCCGACCACCACGCCGCATCCGAGTCCCCCGGCAGCCACACCTGCGCGTCCCAGCTTCGGCCCACCGCCGTCACCGGCCACGGCGCGAAGCACGCACCGCAGGACCAGGTCGTCCCGAAGCCCAGCCACGCCACCACGGGCAGGCCGTCGCGTCCGCCGTAGCGCTCGCGCATCTGGCGCCAGGCCGTGCCCAGCACGTCGAACACCGCCGCCGCGCCGGAGCCTTCAGACTCGGCGAGGGTGAACGCAGGTTGTTCGGACAGCTCGCGCGTCGTGCGCGACCAACTCCAGATGCGGGCCGCGTCCCCCGGCACCGCCTTCACCGACTGCGCGCCCGGCAGCCCGGGGTCCGCCACCGCGTAGGCCACCGCGCCGTCCCGTCCACGGCCAGCGGCGTACACGACCACGCGGTCGTCATCGCCCAAGGAGGACGACACCTTCAGCGTGAAGCGGCCGGCGTCATCCGTCACCTGCGAGTCGAGCACCTTCGTGCCCTGGAACGACACGATGAGGAACCCGCGAGCAGGCACCGGCTCCACGTCCAGCGTCCACGCGCGGAACTCCGCATCCGGGAAGCGGCGCGCGTAGAGCACCGTGCCGCTCAACGTGGGCCCGGGTCTGCCGCAGAAGCCCCGACCGGGCGTGGCTTCGCAGGCCACGTCACAGGCCCGCGTGGACCACCGGCCATTCGTGCACACCTGCAACGCCCGGGACTCCGTGCACCGCGAGACGCCGTCGACACATGCCGTACCTGAAACGCAGGCGACCTCCGGCGATTCGACGCAGGTCGTGTCCTCCGCGCAGTCCTCCCGGTGCACTGCGCCATCGACGCAGCGCTCCAGCACGCGAGGCCCCAGGCACCGTGACGGCGCGGGGAGCTGATCACACGCGAGCGCGGGCCGGACGGCCTCTTCAGGCAGGGACGTGACACAGGCCGCGCAGGCCGCGCCCTCGCAGTCCGCGGCACAGGGCGTCAGCTCCGCCCCCGGGTCGCAACCCGCGAGCGCCAGCGCCACGAGCGCCCAGCACCACACCCAGACCCCGCGTCCCACCAGGAGGAAACCTCGTTCGAGCCAGCGCCCCACACCGGGGCCGGATGCGAGCGTGAGGACAGCACGCACGACTCAACGTCAGGCAGAGCCAGGAGGACGACGGCCCCCCTGCCCGCTCGCCCTACCCGCCGCGCCACGCACAAAGCTGTTCGACTGTCGGACAGGTCCGGCCGACGAAACAACGAATCATACAAGGTGCATGTCCATGAATGAGGCGTCCAGCCGTCGCCGCTTCTTGTCCACGGCCGCATTGCTGGGCGTTGGAGCCACGGCAAGCCACGCTGTTGCCGCGGCCCCCAAGGCGGCGCCCAAGTCCAAGCCCGCGGAGGTGAACGCCACCGAGGACCTGATGCGCGAGCACGGCATCATCCGTCGCACGCTCCTGGTCTATGAGGAGATCGCTCGCCGCCTCGACCTTCGTGAAGAGAAGGCTCCCGTGGAGGTGCTCGCCCAGGCCACTCGCCTCATGCGCCGCTTTGGCGAGGCCTACCACGAGAAAACGGAGGAAACAGAGGTGTTCCCCCGGCTGGTGAAGGCAGGCCAGCAGAAGGAGCTCGTTCAGGTGCTGCTCGAGCAACACGCCGCAGGGCGCAAGCTCACCGAGTCCATCCTCGCCGCGACCTCAGGCCGCGACGCCCTCACGCAACCCCAGCCAAGAGCCGCGGCTGCGCGGAAGCTCAACCTGTTCATCCGCATGTACGGGCCGCACGCCGCGCGCGAGGACACGAACCTGTTCCCCGCCTTCCGCAACCTCTTCGACGAGAAGCAATTCAACGAACTCGGCGAGCGCTTTGAAGCGCAGGAACACCGGCTGCTGGGGAGCGATGGTTTCGAGAACGCGCTCAAGGAGGTGGCTCAGTTGGAGCGCGCGCTTGGGATCCACGACCTCGCCCGGTTCACGCCCTCGGAGAGGTAGGGGCCGTGCGCTCAAGGAACGCGGCCAACAGCGCCTTCCGCTCCTCTTCATTCAGCACCCCATCCAGCGCGGGGAACAAATACGTCTCCTCGCGCAACGAGTGGTGGTGCTCCAGATGCTTGAACGTGCTCTCCATGTCGAACACGCGCAAGACCGCGCGGCGGTAGTCCGGAGCGCTCGCGTCCAGCGCGTCCACGGCCTCCTGACACTTCGCCAGCAGCTCCCGCATGCGCTGGTGCTCGCCGGTGAAGAGTTCTGGCGCGGCGCCTCGGATCCTTCCGGCGCGCGGCAGCTCCGGCAACAGCAGCGCCTCCTCCGCCTCCAGGTGCCGCGTCAGCTCCTCGCGGTAGCGCGACAGCCGTTCACGTGCGGCGGGCAGGTCCATGCCCATCAGCGCTTCCTGGTGCAGGAGGAACAGCTCCTCTAGGTCGCGGTGGAGCGCTCCCAGGCTGACGAAGTCGGTGGGCGCGGCCATCAACGCCCTTCAGTGCACCTTGTCGTCGCGCACGTGGGCCTCGCGAACCACTCGAGGACGCGGCGTCACCATGCGGGCCACTCCGGAGTAGAGCTGATCCTCCGTGTAGACCTTGCGCACGCGGCGATGCGACGCGCGCGGGTGGTAGGCCGGGCCCGGGCGCTCCAGCCACTGCAGCACCCGCACCTCGCCCGAGTGCGCCAGGTCCGCGAGCAGCGCCTCCGGGCACAGCTTCAGGTAGCGGCGCACCAGCGGCCGCAGGCGGCGCCCGAACTCCGTGCCCAGCTTCGCGTGGCGGCGGCCCGCGTGCAGCGTGCCGTCGAAGCGAAGCGAGATGTGGAAGAGCTCGTGCATCAGCGTTTCCAACCGCGACTTCGCGGTGGAGCCCCGGAAGAAGAGCGGGCGCAGCGTGATGCAGTACAGGATGCGGCGGCCCCGGATGCGCACCTCCGGCTTGCGCCGCCCCGCCTTGTCGATGCTCTTGCCCCCCTTGAAGCACAGGGGCTTCACCGTGCCTCGCGACGCCCTGCGGGCCTCGCCCGCCACCACCAGGATGCGGCCCACCTTCACGTGGTTGAACTCGGGCATGCGCGCGGCGATGTCCCGGATGAGGGAGCGCAGGGTCCGGTTGAAGTTGGGACGTCGGGGAGCCACGGTTGGTGGACAGTCTAGCGGAAATCCCCTTGGGACTGGCCCCTGGCCTCCCCAGAATGTCCTTTGTGAATCGCTCGACCTGCCTGATGGCCCTGGTGTCCGCGCTGTTCGCCCTTAACTCCGGGTGTGCTTCCGCCCCCGTCCGCTCCGGGGGCCCCCCTGCCCTGACGGCCCAGGAGACCGCCGTCGTCTCCCAGGGGCTCACCGACGCCTCCGTGCGCTACACCGGACAAATCACCGGCACCGCCAACGGCGTCGTGGAGCGCGCCGACTATGAGCTCGTCGCCGACGGGCAGGTGGTGAAGACGGGCTCCACGAAGCTGGGGGTGCCGTTCGCGCCGGGAGCGCCCGCGGACTTCTCCATCGAGGAGAAATCCGCCTACGTGAAGAGCCCGGAGGACCTGGCCCGCCTGAGCGCCCAGGGCGGCACGGTGCTCATCGCGCTGCGCGGCACGCTGGTGGTGCGCTCCGGCGGCAGCGAGGACTCCCTGCCCTTCGCCGCCAGCCGCGCCGTGCGCGTGCCCAGGCTGCCGGAGGTCATCGTGGAGAGCCTGGACGCGGCCCGCTATTCGCCGGAGGAGGTGCAGATCAACCTGCGGCTGGGCGTGCGCAACCCGAACCCGTTCCCGCTGCGGCTGGACTCGCTGACCTACCAGGTCGCCATCGCGGACAAGCCCCTGGAGGAGGGCACCACCGCGCAGGCGGACTCGGTGGATGCGTCCGCCACGGGCGTGTACCCGGTGGAGGTGGCGGTGACGGCCCAGTCCTGGGGCCCGGGCGTCAAGGCGCTCATCGGGAAGGGCGTCCTGCCCTACAGCGTGAAGGGCGAGCTGAAGGGCCCCATGTTGCAGGTCCCCTACTTCCTCAAGGGTGACGTGAAGCTCAACGTGTCCCGCTAGACTGGCGCGCACGCGTGCCCATCTACCTGCTGAGTGACGACGAGCCGGAGCTGTTCCCCCCACCCGCCAAGGCGGACAAGAGCGGCCTGCTCGCGGTGGGCGGCGACCTGCGCCCGGAGCGGCTGGTGGCCGCGTACTCGCAGGGCATCTTCCCCTGGTACAGCGAGGGCCAGCCCATCCTGTGGCACTCGCCCGACCCGCGCTTCGTGCTGGAGCCGGAGAAGATTCACGTGGGCCGTTCGCTGCGCAAGGTGATGAACCGGGGCACTTACACGGTGCGATACGACACCGCGTTCCCGAAGGTCATCGACGCGTGTTCGCGCGTGCACCGGCCGGGGCAGGACGGCACGTGGATTACCGACGCGATGAAGCAGGCGTACATCCGACTTCACGAGTTGGGGCTGGCGCACTCGGTGGAGGCGTGGGACGGCGAGGTGCTGGTGGGCGGGCTGTACGGCGTATCGCTGGGCGCGGCGTACTTCGGGGAGAGCATGTTCGCGCTGGCGCCGGACGCGTCGAAGGTGGCGTTCGCCACGGCGGTGGAACGACTCAAGGGGTGGGGCTTCCAGCTCATCGACTGTCAGGTGGAGACGGAGCACCTGGAGCGCTTCGGCGCGGAGTCGTGGCCGCGCAAGCGCTTCCTGACGGCGCTAGAGCGGGCGTTGAAGGAGCCCACGCAGCGAGGGGCGTGGACAGAGTAGACTTCACCGGATGGACGTCCACTACACCTGGATTGGCCCTCCTCCGACGGACCGCAACCGCGACATCACCGCGCCGAAGGCGCTGGCGGCACGATGCGCGGGACAGAGCGTCAAAATCTATTTCTGGTGCCTGGACGCGCACGTCGCCACCTACGAGCGGGACTTCGCCGCGCACAAGAACGTCACCGTGCGAGGCATGCAGGCGTTCCTGACGAAGGCGGGCACGAGGGCGTATCGCTGGTACTACTGGTACCAGGAGTCGGACGACTGGGCCGTCGCGGCGATGACGGACATCCTCGACTGGGGCCTGGCGCTGGCGACGCCGCCCTCATACCGGGCCTTCGTGAAGGACGCGTGGTCGCTGTTCCTCATGTACACGTGGGGAGGCTACGTGCTGGACGCGGGTGTGGGGCCGCAAGGCGGAGGCACGTTCGCCCTGCCGGAGCCGCAGGCCTTCATGGCGCCGTCGCTGACGAGGGACGACGCGCTGATGATCCGCCGCTTCCAGCTGTCACGGCTCACCGGCTGGCAGGCGGAGGGCGACGTGACGTTCAACGAAAGCCGCGCGGATGAAGTCTGCGAGGCGATGAACTACGGGGCGGCGGACGACGGCGAAGGAGAGATGTGTCCCCAGTTGGAGGTCTGGATGCTGGGGAGCCCGCGCTACTCCAAGGGTGCCTGGGCCGCGCTCAAGCAGTACTGCGTAGTCTGGAAGGAGATGCAGCAGAACAACACGCTGGTGAGCACGACCGCGCCGCAGGTGTTCCGCTACCTCATCGCCGGCTCCGTCTACAACGGGCTGACGCGCACGCAGAAGGGCGGCGTCCAGGCTCCGCACGGCGCGCTCTGGTACTGCACGGACAACAAGAACGGCACGGTGGATGTGCCGGACCTGAAGCTGCGCAAGACGTACCACGGCTCCAGCGCTCAGTAGCCGGGCTGCAGCTGAAGCTCGTATCGCACTTGGACACCCGACTTCGCGAGGATGACATCCATCAGCCTCGCGGCAGTCACGCGTGCTTCCGCGGCAGAGACAGCATCCACGCGGAAATACACCTCCTCGACCCCGCCATTCTGCGGGCCGACACAACCGCTATCGAGCACGACCTCGTCAAGCGCTTCAAAGACAGACTGCCGCTCCGCAGCGATCAGTGGGCGCGACAAGTCGGCGTAGACGGACCAATTCATCCACGGGCCTCCCCCAGCGGGATCTCCGGGAAGGCTCCGCTCCACACCTCGCGGATTGCTTCCACCACCTGGGGCCCGTTCCCGGTGGCGATCTGCTCCCAATAGGGGACGTGCGCGAACACGGCCTCATGGTTCGCGGTTACCTCTGCGTGGAAGTCCATCCCGTTGTACCCGTGGATCCCAATCAGGGTCTTCAGTTGGGTCCGCGCATTCTGCCCACGCAGGGAGAAGGCCTCTGGAATCCTGCCCGTGAAGTGAGGACCAAAGTCCGCGGCGATCACACGAATCCGTCCCTGGATGTGATCGTTGAACGCATCCAAGGCCTCGGCCAGAACCCAGAGTTCCTGGTGCATCCGGGCACCGACCTGCTGGACCTCGAATGAGGCCGCGTGGGCATCCTCCACGTCGAACGCCGTCACGTAGCCGGCGCCTTCGGGGCTCTTGGCGTTCCAGTCCCGGCTGATCTGCCGGGCATATGGCTCGTTGAGCACCGGGTAGAAGATGGGTTGCTCCGGCAGACGCGGTGGAAAACGCCGCATGCCCGACCGGTAGATCAACAACAACTCGGCAAGCCCAACGGGACGATAGAGGCGCATGGCGGACCTCTCCCTTCTGGAGCGCTTCACGCGAAAAGCCCCTGGATGCTGACAGCAGCGTCCAGGGGCTTTGGCTTCACAGCCTGAGCGCGGCTACTTCTTGCACGGAGACAGCGTGCGCTTCGCGTGGATGAGGTCCTCTTCCGTGGGACTCCCGTAGCGCACGGCCTTCGGCGCGGCCTTCAGCTTCTGGTAGTCGTACGCGTAGAGCACGCCCATCTCCCGGCTCAGGATGAAGCGCGGGCCGCTGAAGTCCCAGAGGCCTCCGAAGAGCTGGCCTCCTGGCTTGAGCGGCGTCAGCGCCGTGCTCTCCCGCCCTCGCACGAACAACATGGACAGGTCGTCCGTCGCCCAGTTGCACGGGTTGCTGCCGTTGCGGTGCAGATAGGACACCGTCAGGTCGAACGCGCCTTCGCCCTCTTCGCCCGTCACGCCGAAGTACTCCCACAGCCGCGCGCACTCCGGCGCCGCGCAGTCCTGCGGCGGGATGTGCTCCGCGTAGTCCGGGGGAATGCCGTCTGACTCCTTGCCCGTGTGGCTCCGGTTGGGCCGGCGCAGCACGCACCCCGTGGGCTCGTCCTTCTGCCGGAGCGCGACGGGCGTGCCCGCGAGCCGTCCGGGCGGCAGCACTTCACACTCCATCGCCAGCTCCGCCATCAGGTACGTCTGGCGGTCCTCGTCCGTCCCCATCCGCACCGCCCAGTACGCGATGGGCGTGCCCTTGCACGCCTTCGACTTCTCCTTGCCGAACACCCAGATGGGCGCCTTCGTCGTGTCCAGCGCGCCCAGCTTCTTCGACTGGTCCATGGGCACCGGCTTCACCCCGGAGCGGCTTCGCGCCCCCGCCTGGAAGAACTTGTCCTTCGAGGGCGGGATGATGGCCTGGTGCACCAGCCAGCCCAGCCGGTCGATACCCACCTGCCCCATGGGCGTCATCGGCAGGAACTCCGGCTTCACCGGGCAGCCCCGGTCTATCTCCGGCAGGTCCACCACCACCGCCGAGCCGTCATCCTCATCCACCTGCGCCCACGCGGCCCCCGGCCCCACCGTCAGCGCCAGCACCAACGCGAACCCCGCGCACTTCACTCCGTTCGTCATTCCGTCGGACCTCCACCCACGGTCATACCGCAAGCGGATGCCCTCCGGCGCGCCCTCCGAAGTTCAGCGCGGCTTCTTGGGCGGAGCCTTGCGCTTCACCGGCGGAGGCGGCGCCGGCGGCACCCCGGCATCCCCCGGCACGTCCGACACCGTCGCGTCGAGCGCCTCCTGCTTCGCGGCGTCGTCCGGCTTCGGCGGCACCTCCACCTCCGTGCGGTCCTCCAGCGGCACGCGGCCCACGGCGCGGTTGAACAACTCCCACAGCGCCTTGCGGTGCCCCTCGCGGTCCGTCTTCCCGGACAGCACCAGCCCCGCGCCGCTGTAGCGCACCGTCAGCCCCGGCGGCATGCCCGCCTCGAAGTCCTCCAGCTGCGCCTGGAGCTGCGGCACCGCGAACGTCAGCTCCAGCTCCTTCGCCAGGTACGCGTGCGTCTTGAGGAAGTTGCGCAACGCCAGCCGGCACGCGGTGTCGTTCACCGTCGCCGTGAGGCTGCGCTCCGCGCCTTCCGTGGCCTTCAGGTCCGGGCACGCCTTTCTGGCCGCCGCGAGTTCCGTTCCGGTGTTCTGCAACTCGATGGGGCCCACCATCACCCGCCACACCGCGAAGCGGCCCTCCGCGTACAGCAGCATGCGCGCGATGCCGGCGGCGTGGGGCGTCAGCAGCAGCTCGCCGCTCTGGGGCAGCGCCTCCGCCGTGACGACGTTGGGCGCGTCGGACTCCGCCCAGTCCACCGCGGTGAGCTTCTGGAAGGTCTCCTTGCCGGGCTCCAGCGTCAGCGCCTGGTCCACCGGCCAGGCCAGGGCCGCCGAGGGCGCCACCAGCGCGCCCAGCAGTCCGCCAATGACGTACATCCGACGTCCCCGCATGGTGCCTCCCGCCAGGGTGGTATGCCCCTCTAGCACGGGATAAGAACGGACCCCTATGCCTACCTGGACCCTCTGGGTCGCCTGCCTGGCCCTCTGCTTCATGAGGTCCCTGGTCGCCGCCGCGGAGTCCGCGCTCTATGGGACGTCCGACCTGCGCGCCCAGGAGCTCGCGGAGGAGAGCAAGAGTGTCGCCGCGCGCCGGGTGCTCCGTCACAAGACGGACCGCGAACCCGCCGCCACCGCCCTGCGCCTGGGCATGGTGCTGTCCGGCTTCCTCGCCGCCGCCATTGGCGCCTTCGTCCCGCCGCGCCTGCTGGACTTCAGCCGCTACGCCGAGGCCACCTGGGTGCCCATCGCCACGGTGTGCGCGGGCGCCCTCTTCGTGGGCGTGCTCGCCAGCCTCATGGAGGTGACGCTGCGCGGCCTGGCCAACGGCAACCCGGAGCGCTGGGCCCTGCGCCTGTCGGGCCTGGTGTCCCTGCTGGTGACGGTGCTCTACCCGCCCATGCGCATCATGCTGGGCCTGCTCAACCTGGGCGCCCGCACCATGGGCCGCACCCTGCGCTTCGAGCCGCCGCCCCCGCCCCTGGAGGAGCTGGAGAAGCTGCTCGCCGCCCAGGCCGCGCGCAACGAGGTGGACAAGAGCGCCCCGCAGCTCATCCGCTCCATCTTCGAGCTGTCCGACAAGCGCTGCCGCGACGTGATGGTCAACCGCACGGACGTCATCTCCGTGGACGTCACCACCCCGCCGGATGAAGTGCTGCGCATCCTGGCGGAGGAGAACCACTCGCGCATCCCGGTCTACAAGGACGACGTGGACCACATCGTCGGCGTGCTGCACGCGCGCGACCTCATCCCGCTGCTCCAGCACCCGGAGCTCATCGTCCTGCAGGACGTCATCCGCCCCGCCCACTTCGTGCCGTGGATGAAGCCCGTGGGCGACCTGCTCCGCGACATGCAGAAGCGGAAGATCCACATGGCCATGGTCGTCGACGAGTACGGCGGCTTCATGGGCGTCGTCACGCTGGAGGACATCCTCCGCGAAATCGTGGGCGACATCGGCGACGAGTTCGAGGTGGAGGAGAAGCTCGTCGAGAAGATGGCCGACGGCAGCTCGCTGGTGGACGCCGCCATGGAGGTGGATCAGTTCACCAAGCTCTTCGGCTTCCCGCTGCCAGAGGGCGACTTCGACACGCTGGGCGGCTACCTGTCCTCGCTGGCGGGCCACCTGCCGGACGTGGGCGAGCGCTTCACCTACAACGGCTGGCAGTTCGTCGTGGCCACCAAGGAGGGCGCCCGCATCGACCGCGTGCGGATGTCCCGCCTCAAGAGCGTCGCGCCCGGCCTCCCGGACGGCCAGGGAGGCTCGCCGCGACAGGCCTCCGACTCCAGCTCGGCTCCGGACGCGAAGAGCTGAAAGCTCACTGCGCCGGGCTGGACTCCCCGCCCGGCACCCACGCGAGGTCCAGCGAGCGCGTGTCCCGGAAGGGCGCGCGCCGCTCGGAGCCTCCGAAGCGCAGCACCACGCCGCCCTCCACCCGCACCACGTGCGAGCCCGGCTCCGGACGGCCGCCGCCGCGCGCCACGGCCAGCGGGAAGTAGACCTCCAGGGGGACTTCGCCCTTGCCGTCCAGGGGCACGCCCATCACCTGCTCGCCCGTGGCCACGCGCCGTCCGTCCACGCGCAGGTCGAAGTCCACGCGGGTGAGCGTGGCCGCGTCCGAGGACGGGTTCCCCACCTGGAGCTTCAGCGTGAGCGCCCCGCTGCCGTCGCGCGTGAAGGCCACGTCCATCGCCTCCACCCGCACCGCCTCGTCGTAGGCGCGCGGCCGGAAGGGCACCACGCCCAGGCAGCCGGCCAGGCAGGAGATGCCGGCCAGGCCCAGCCCGAGCACCGCCCGGCGCGAGCGCATCAGCCGCCCAACAGAGGCTGCAGCGCCTCCACCGTCAGGGGCCAGCTCGCGCGGCGCGCCAGGACCTCCAGCGCCTTGATGAACTCCCCCGCGGACTGGAAGCGGCGGGCCCGGTCCGCGAACAACGCCTTGCGCGCCACCCGCGCCGCGTAGTCCGGCAGGTCCGGAGACAGCGTGGACAAGAGCGGCACGCGCGCGTCGCGCACCTGGTGCATCAACTGCGCCTCGTTGTCGCCGGTGAAGAGGCGGCGGCCGGCCCACAGCTCCCAGAGGATGACTCCCACGGCGTACAGGTCCGTGCGGGCGTCCACCGCCTGCCCCAGCACCTGCTCCGGGCTCATGTACGGCAGCGTGCCGCGCAGCGCGCCGGAGTCGCCGCGGATCATCCCCTCGACCTCCGCCACGCCGAAGTCGGTGAGCTTCACGTCGCCCTGGACGCCCAGGAGCACGTTGGCGGGGTTCACGTCGCGGTGGACGATGGTGGCGCCGTTCTCCCCCACCTTGGCGCGGTGGATGTAGTCCAGCGCCTTGAGGATGCACCACGCGATGTAGCAGGCGGACTCCGGCGGCATCGCGGCGCCCGCCTTGAGCAGCAGCTCCTGCATGTAGCCCAGCGTCCGGCCACTCACGAGCTCCTGCACCATGAGGTAGTCCGGCCCGGCGCGGAACAGCCGGAACGTCCGCACGATGTGCGCGTTGCGCAGGCGCACCGTCAGCTTCGCCTCGTCGACGAAGGCCTTCACATACGCGGGGTCGTTGCGGAAGGACGGGTGCAGCCGCTTGATGACCACTTCGTCGGGCTCGCCCGGGGAGCGCTGGGTCGTCTCACGGGGACGCGCCTGATACACCTCGGCCATGCCTCCGACCGCAAGCCGGCCGACCACTTCATAGCCACCCAGGTCCGGAGCTTCCGCCACGGGGCCAAGATTAACGCGGATCCGGGAGCGGCCCCACTATTCCGCCACCAGGGAGCTGAAGAGGGCCTCGTACTTCCGGGCGGACGCGGTCCAGGAGAAGTCCTTCCCCATGCCCCGCACCTGGAAGTCCCCCAGCCGTGCGGGGTCCGCGTACAGGGAGAGCGCCCGGCGGATGGCGGCCAGGAGCGCCGAGCGGTGGAAGGACTCGAAGAGGATGCCGTTGCCGTCCAGCCCCCCCTCCACCGTGTCCACCAGCCCGCCCGTGGCCCGGACGATGGGCACCGTGCCGTAGCGCAGTGAATACATCTGGTTCAGGCCGCACGGCTCGTAGCGGCTGGGCATGAGGAAGAAGTCCGACCCGGCCTCCACCAGATGTGACAATGCCGGGTCGAACCCGATGTGCACGCCCACCTGCTTCGGGTGGCGGGCCTGCAGCGCCCTCAGGCCCGCCTCCAGGGTCGGGTCGCCGTTGCCCACCGCCACGAACTTCAGGTCCCCCTGGAGCGCCGCGGGCAGCGTCTCCAGCAGCAGGTCCACGCCCTTCTGCCACGCCAGCCGGCTGACGATGCCGAACACCGGCGCGTTGCCTTCCGTGGGCAGGCCGAAGCGCTCCAGCAGGGCGCGCTTGCACACCGCCTTGCCCGTCATGTCCTCCGGGCCGTAGCGCGCGGGCAGGAAGAAGTCCGTCTGGGGGTTCCACTCGTGCGCGTCGATGCCGTTGATGATGCCGGTGAGCGCGTGCGAGCGGCGGCGCAGCAGGCCATCCAGCCCGTAGCCCTGCTCCGGCGTCTGGATTTCGCGCGCGTAGGTGGGCGACACGGTGGTGAGCGCTTCGGAGTAGACGAGCCCCGCCTTGAGGAAGTTGACGTGGTCGTAGAACTCCACGCCCTCCGGCGTGAAGAGGTCCCACGGCAGCCCCAGGTCCTCCATGGTCCGCTTGGGGAACTGCCCCTGGTAGGCCAGGTTGTGGATGGTGAAGACGCACTTCGCCTTCGCGAGCGGCGTGCCCTGGAAGCCGCGGCGCAGGGCCACGGGGACCAGGCCCGTCTGCCAGTCGTGCAGGTGGATGATGTCCGGGAAGAAGCGCAGGCGCTGCGCGGCCTGGAGCGCGCCCACGCACAGGTAGGCGAAGCGGCGGGGGTTGTCCGCGAACTCACTGCCCGCGTCGCCGTAGAGGCCCTTGCGGCCGCCGTAGAAGGCCTCGTTCTCCAGGAAGAGGACCTCCAGGCGTTCGGAGAGGCGCGCGGACAGGATGGGGCCGCCTGATTCACCGAAGGGGAAGCGCAGCACCAGGGACTGGCCGGTGGGCAGCAAGTGTCCGGTGTTGCGCACGTCCTGGTAGCGGGGCGTGACGATCTTCACGTCGTGCCCCAGCCCGGCGAGCGCCGTGGGCAGGGCCCCGGCCACGTCGCCCAGTCCCCCCGTCTTCGAGAAGGGGGTGACCTCCGAGGCGATGAAGAGGATCTTCATGAGTCCCGCCATTGCGTGCGAGTCCCGACAGGGAGTCAACCGCGAACGTGCGCGCCGGGGCCGTGTTTCCTATGGTGCGCCGCGTGACGAATATCCCTCCCGACCCCATCCAGCGCTTCGCCGACCTCTTCGCCCAGGCGAAGGCCGCCATCCCCGTGGACCCGAACGCCATGGTGGTCGCGTCCGTGGACGACCAGGGCCGCCCCAGCTCACGCGTGGTGCTGCTCAAGGACTTCGATGCGCGGGGCTTCGTCTTCTTCACCAACTTCCACAGCCGCAAGGGCCGTCAGCTCCGTGCGCACCCGTACGCGGCGCTGTGCTTCTTCTGGCAGCCCCTGGAGCAGCAGGTGCGCATCGAGGGCCGGGTGGAACAGGTGACGGACGCGGAGGCGGACGCGTACTTCCAGAGCCGCGCGCGCGGCAGCCAGATTGGCGCGTGGGCCAGCCTCCAGAGTGAGGAGCTGCCCTCGCGCGAGCTGCTGGAGCAGCGCGTGGCGGAGGTGGAGGCGCGCTTCCAGGGCCGTGCGGTGGAGCGCCCGTCGCACTGGAGCGGCTTCCGCGTGGTGCCGGACCGCATCGAGTTCTGGCACGCCCGCCCCAGCCGGTTGCACGAGCGCAACGTGTACCTGCGCGACGGCGCGGGCTGGAAGACGCAGCTGCTGTTCCCTTGAAACAAGTCCTCAGGGCACGCGGTGCTCGCGGAAGGTGACGCGCAGCGTGTACGTGCCCGCCGGAGCCTCCACCCGCACGAAGTCCCGCGCGTGCGGCGTCTGCTGCGTCAGCGTGCCTCCCGTGGCCTGCTTCTCCCAGGCCACCAGCGCCAGGTCGTCCACCGCCGTCACGCCCTGGCCGGACTTCGGAGGCGCGGTGTTGAGCGTCAGGTCCAACGCCCAGGGCGCGTTCCACAGGTCCGGCTTCGGCGGATCCGCGGGGAAGTGCAGGTCCTCCGCCACCAGCGTCCAGTCGTGGGTGCCGCCGTCGTGGCGCAGCAGCGTCTGCTCGCCGAAGAGCGTGTAGGACTCCACGGGCAGGTACTGCACCTTGGCGGAGAAGGCACCACCGCCCCGCCCCTTCAGCCACGCCACCGCCGTGAGGTCGCGGTTGGGCGGCCCTTCGGCGAAACCCGGCGGACGGAAGCGGTTGACCAGATTCACCGCCGCGCGCCGTGAGTCGCTGGCCGCGCGCCGCTGGCAGAGCGCCGCCGCGCCCCGATGAGGACCGTCCTGGCACACGTAGCCGGCGTTCGGGCCCACGCTCCAACGCGGCGCCTCGTTGGCGTCGTCGTCCACGTCGTGGTCCTCGAAGTCGCCGTGCAGGAGCACGTCCCGCCCGGCCTTGAGCTTCACGCCCGTCACGTCCGCGCCCGTGAGCTTCGCCACCGCCACGGACTCCCCTTCATGGCGCAGGGGCCGCAGGTCCACCGTGGCGCGGCCGTTCGCGTCCACCGTCACCGGCACGTCCACGGTGCGCTCGCTCACCGCCGCGTGTTTGTCCTCCGGGAGCAACTCGCCCCAGGAGGGCTGGGGCACCAGCTCCACGCCGCCCTCACGGGACAGCTCCGCCAGGTTGCGCAGGAAGTTCTCCGCCAGGTCGCCCGCGACGGGCCGGGGGCGGTAGTCCTCGATGTACACGGGCACCGCGCGGGCCCGGTCCACGCGCGTGCCGCGGGCCTCCACCTCCGCCATCAGGCCCACCATCGTCTCCATGCGGTCCTGGTCGAAGGCGAAGTTGCCCAGCGACTGCGCCATCAACACGCCCTCGTGGCGCGCGAAGCCCTGCGGGATGTGCGGGTGGTGCGCGATGACGAGCCCCGCGCCCGCGTCCACCAGGTCGCGCATCCGCTGCGCCGTCGGGGTGGAGGGCCGGACGCTGTACTCGACGCCGGTGTGCAGCACCGCTACCGGCACGCGGCCCTGCGCCTTCTCCGCGGCCAGCAGCGCGGATGCCCGCGTCAGGTTCCGCGCGTCCGCCGCGCCGCCCTGGTTGGGGCCCGCGACGTACTGCTGATCATGCGCGCTGCCGGTGATGGAGCACATGGACACCAGGCTGTAGTTCGCGCCCGCGAGCGACACGCGCGCTGGCATGAAGGCCTGGTCCTCGTTCTGGCCCGCGCCGCTGAAGGCCATGCCCGTCGCGGCCACGTGCGTGAGCGTGTCCTCCAGGCCCGGCGCCAGGTAGTCGTAGACGTGGTTGTTGCCCAGGCTCACGTAGTCCACGCCCAGCCACGGCAGCGCGGGCAGCGAGCCGGGCAGCGTGAAGAACGCGTAGGCCTTCTCGTCGTGGGGCGTCGCCGGATGGTCCGTCACCGGCGTCTCCAGGTTCACGGCCCGGAAGTCCGCCGCCTGGAAGTAGGGCCGCACGTGGGTGAAGACGGCCTTCGTGCCCGGCAGCGGATCCGACACGCGGATGAGCGCCGCCGGGTCGTCTGGCGGCATCTGGTTGCGCGGCGTGGTGTCGTCCGGGTCGAGGAAGCGCCGGCCCAGCGACACGTCGCCCGCGAAGAGCATCCGCACGCCGTCCTTCGGAGACAGGCGCACCGGCGGCAGCGTCACGCGCTTCTCCGTGAGGCTCCGGCGCAGCTCCACCGCGACCACCGCCGGGCGGAAGCCGTCCGCCTCCACCGTGAGCAACCGGTTGTGACGGGGCAGTACGGGAAATCGGAAGTGTCCGGTCGCGTTCGTGCGCGCCTGCGCGTCCCCCACCTTCACCACGACGTCCGCCACCGGCGTGCCCGCCGTGGAGACCAGCGAGCCCTCCAGCGCGATGCCGGTGCAGGCGTAGTCATGGCGCGCGGTCCGCTCGGCTTCGGGCACGGTGGCGTCCGCCGCGGGCTCCGGCGCGCAGGCCGTCAGCACCGGAGCCTCTTCTGGCGGTGGCGGCTCTTCCGCCGTCTCGTCGGGAGGCGGTTCCTCCTCCGGCGGTGGCTCGGGAGGCGGAGGTTCTTCTTTGGGCGGGTCGTCCGGAGGCGTCACCGGTTCATCCCCCGGCGTCACGGCCTCCTGGCCGCTCTTCGGCGTGGAGGCGCCCGGACCACACGCCACGAGACACGCCGCCACCCACACCGTGGGCCACCACCGCCGCCACGCCATCCCACCCCTCCGCCGCGGACTTCCTCGCGACGAGATGGGGATGACGGCAGGCAGGCGCCAGCGAAGGCCTCGCACCCGAGGGCTGCCTGCCTGCCCCCGGGGGCCGGGGCGTGTTCACCCGGCGACAGCGACCCTGTCCCTTCAGGCCACTACCAAGGCACTTCCGCGCCCTCGTAGTCGAAGAACCGGCCGGAGTGCTCCAGCGAGACGCTGTCGATGACCCTCAGCATCCCGCGCACGGACTCCTCCGCCGGCAGCGGCGCGTCCTGCCCGCCCATGTCCGTCTGCACCCAACCCGGATGCAACAGCACGCACGCCAGGCCTTCGCGGCGCAGGTCGTTGGACATGGAGCGCACGCCCATGTTCAGCGCGGCCTTGGACATGCGGTAGGCGTACGCGCCGCCCTCCGTGTTGCTGGAGAGCGACCCCATGCGGGAAGTGACGTGCGCCACCTTGCGCCCCGCTCCGTGCCGCAGCGCGGGCAGCAGCGCGGAGGTGATGCGCAGCGGCCCGAGCGCGTTCACCTCGATGGTGCGCGCCAGGTCCTCGTAGTCCAGCTCATTCAGCCCCACCCACTGGCCGGACACGCCCGCGTTGTTGATGAGCACGTCCACCGGCTCGCGGCAGATGCGCTCCGCGAAGGCCTGGACGCTTTCCGCGCGGGTGACATCCAGTGGATGAATCCTCAGGCGGCTGCCGGCCTCCAGCAGCAGCGGCTCCAGCCGGCGCGCCAGTTCCGGGGCACGCACCCCTGCATCCACCGTTTCTCCCCGCCGCAGCAGTTGCTGCACGAATTCGAAACCGATGCCACGGCTCGCTCCCGTGATGACATAGCGCATGCCTTTATTAACGCGCCGGGAGGCTCTCCTTGGCAAAGCTCTTGCCTTCGCACTAAGGCGCCCGGGGTTGCTCACCTCACGACAAGCTCGGGAGTAGGACGACATGACGGTCGCGGTCATTGGGGGAGGCATCACCGGACTGGCGCTGGCCTACCAATTGCGGGCTCGCGGTACTGCTGCCGTGGTGCTGGAGTCGACGTCACGCGTGGGTGGAAACGTGCAGACCCACGCCCGCGAGGGCTACCTGTTGGAGGCCGGACCCAACAGTTTCCTCGACCGGGAGCCCACGACGCGTGAACTGGCGGACGTGCTCGGAGTGTCATCCCGGATTCGTTCGGCGGATGCAGCGGCAAAAAACCGTTACATCTACACACGCGGAGCCCTGCGAGCCCTGCCCACGTCGCCTCCGGCGTTCCTGAAATCCGACATCCTTCCCCTTGCTTCCCGCCTGCGGGTGGTGGGGGAGCTGTTCAGCGGACGCAACCCCACGGGTGCGGACGAGTCCCTGGCCCGGCTGGGGCGGCGCCACCTGGGGCGCGAGGCGACGGCGGTGCTGCTGGACGCGATGCAGACGGGCACCTACGCGGGCGACCCGGAGCTGCTCAGCGCGGAGGCCACATTCCCGCAACTCGTGAAATTCGAGCAGGAGCACCGCAGCCTCATCCTGGGCGCCATCCGTGCGCAGCGCGCGGCGCGACAAGCGAAGGGCTCGGGCGCGGTGGAGACAGGCCCCCGGCTCACCGGACAGATGAGCACGTTCGACGGCGGCCTGGGCGTGCTGGTGGACGCGCTGGCGAAGGCGCTGGGCGACAGCGTGCGCACGGACGCGAAGGTGGAGGGACTGGAGCGCGCGGCGGATGGCTGGAAGGTGCGGTACCAGGAGCGGGGCCAGCCGGCGGAGCTGAGCGCGACGCACGTGGTGCTGGCGGTGCCCGCGCACGTGGCGGCTTCTCTCGTGCGCCCTTTGGACGCGGAGCTGGCGGAGAAGGCGGACGCCATCCCGTACGCGCCCATCGCCGTGGTGCACCTGGGCTTCGCGCCGGGGACGGTGCCGAAGCCGGACGGATTCGGGTTCCTGGTGCCAGCGGTGGAGGGCACCGCGATGCTGGGCACCATCCATGTCTCCACCACGTTCCCCTTCCGCGTGGAGGGCGGGCGCGTGCTGCTGACGTGCCTGATGGGCGGCGCTCGCCGGCCGGAGGTCGTCTCCCGGGATGAGGACGCGCTGGTGGCGCTGGCTCGCGAGGAGCTGAAGACGATGGCGGGGCTCACCGCGACGCCGGAGCTGACAGCGGTGTTCCGCTGGCCGCGCGGGATTCCCCAGTACACCGTGGGCCACCTGGAGCGCCTGGCGTCGATGGAGGAGCGGCTGAAGCGCTGGCCCGGCCTGCACCTCACCGGCAACGCGTACCGGGGCGTGGGCGTCAACGACTGCCTCAAGGAGGCTGCGCGGCTGGCGGACGCGCTGGGTGGGCCGGCGGCGGGAGCCACCCGGAGCGCCTGAGCGACCGCTCACCCGGAGACAGCGACGGCCGGGGGCAACCCTCCCCGGAAGGTCCCTGGGTCGATGCCAGAGTTCGTGGGCATGTTTCATGGACACTGGAGAAGCCCCCCATGTTCTCACTGCGCTCGCCGCTCTTGTTCGTGCTCGCCGTCCTCTTCTTCCCCGCGGTCCTCGCCGGGACGTTCGTCCTGGACCTCGTCCCCGCGCCCGTCCCCCAGCGCTAGGACGCGGGACGGTGTAGCCTTCCGCCTCCGCATGCAGGAGACGTCGCCGGAAGGCTCCATCGTTCGCGCCACGCTGCGCGCGCTCGTCGCGCCGTGGCGGTTGGCCCCCATCGTCCTGGTCTCCCTTCCGCTGCTCGCGGCCCAGGTGCGCTGGAGCGTGGATCCTCGCGCGTTCTGGATTGGCCTCCTGCTGTGCCTGATGTGCGTCGCGGTGGCGCCCGTGTCGTACCGGGTGCTGTTCCCGGAAGGGCTGGACCTGAGCCACGGCGGCATCCGCTTGCTGCTCTACGCGGCGGTGGGCAGCGGCGTGGTGCTGTCGGTGGGTTACGCCCTGCCGCGCGTCACACTGATGCAGGACATGTTCCTGTCGGAGCCGTACAACCTGGCCATCTGCGGCGGCCTGTTCCTCGTCGCGGGCTGGGGGTTGGGGCGGGACATCGGCTTCGAGGAGACGCTGGCCCGTGAGCGCGCCCGCGCCACCCGCTTCGCCTGGGAGGCGGAGCAGGCGCAGTTGCTGGCGCTGCGCAGCCACCTGGATCCGCACTTCCTCTTCAACACGCTGAACGCCATCGCGGAGTGGTGCCGCGAGGATGGCGCCGTCGCGGAGGCCGCGGTGCTGCGGCTATCCACGATGCTCCGCTCGGTGCTCGCGGGCGTGCGCAGCGTCACCTGGCCGCTGTCGCAGGAGCTGGAGCTGATGCGCACGCTCTTCGACCTGCACCTCTTGCGCGACCCGGACCTGTTCCAGCTGCGCATGGACGTGGCGGACGGGCTTTCGGACGTGCCCGTGCCGCCGCTGTTGCTCCTGCCCCTGGCGGAGAACGCGGTGAAGCACGGCCCGGCGGCCGGCCACCGGGGCCCGTTGAGCGTGGAGGTGGTCACGCGCGAGGGGGCGGTGGTGGTGTCCATCGACAACCCGGGCGCGTCCAAGGGCCCGCGAGAGGGCAGCGTGGGCCTGCCCACCGTGGAGCGGCGGCTGGCGCTGGCCTATGGCGGCCACGCGCTCCTGTCCCTGGAGAGCGCCGACGGGCGCACCCGTGTCACCGTCACCCTGCCCCGCCAGGGCCCCCAACCCGGAGTCCTCACGTGAGAGAGCCCCTGCGCGTCCTCATCGCCGACGATGAACTGCTGGCCCGCAAGCGCCTGTCCCGCCTGCTGGCCGCGCTGCCGGACGTGAGCGTCTGCGGCGAGGCGGTGGATGGGGACTCGGTGCTCGCGGCGGTGCGCGCGGGCGGCGTGGACGTGGTGCTGCTGGACATCCACATGCCGGGCCTGAGCGGGCTGGACGCGATGGCGCTGCTGCCGGAAGGCGGGCCCCACGTCATCTTCTGCACCGCCCACGCGGAGCACGCGGTGAACGCCTTCGAGCACGGCGCGGTGGACTACGTCCTCAAGCCCGTGGAGGCGGCGCGGCTGCAGAAGGCGCTGGAGCGCGCGCGGGCGCGGGTGAAGGCGCCCACCGCGACGGCGCCGACGGCAGCGGCGGAGAAGCCGACACTGACACGGCTGCCCATCCCGACGCGGCAGGGGCTGGTGCTGGTGTCGCCGGACGCCATCTCGCACGCGTCGCTGGAGGACGAGCTGGTGACGGTGTTCACCGCGCAGGGCGACTACCTCACCGACTTCACGCTCAACGAGCTGGCGGACAAGCTGCCTCCGGAGCACTTCCACCGGGTGCACCGCCGCGCGCTGCTCAACCTGTCCCACGTGACGCGGCTGGAGCCGCTGGAGACCGGCGGCTATCTGGCGCGTACGGCGCGGGGCCACTCGGTGGAGGTGAGCCGCCAGTCCGCGCGCGAGCTGCGCCGCATGCTGGGCCTGCGCAAGGGCGCGGAGGACGAGGGCTGAAGCCACGCCCTCCGCGGCCGAGGACCTTCAGTTCCAGACGAACAGCCGGTGCACCTGCGCCGCGTCGTCGCCCAGCGTGTCCGTCAGGGCCTGCTTCGCGGGGCCGGGCAGCTCCACACCGCCTCGCGCGCAGCGGGCCGCATCCTCCACGGCGAAGGCGGGCGCATTGCAGAACGCGTCCTGCCAGCGCGACATGAGCGAGGCGAAGAAGGTCTGCTCGTAGCCGCGCAGCTGGCCGTCCAGCCAGCCCTCCTTGTTGGGCCGCTGGAACACCTGCGGGCGCACGCCGCCGGGCTCGAAGGTGATGTTGTGCTCGTAGCCGGAGGCCTCCAGGGCGTTCTCCGCCTTCACCGCCAGCGGCGCGTGCCGCTCCTGGAGGATGCCCTGGGCCACCACCGCGAAGTGGTACTCCACGCCCCGCCGCTGCGCGTGGTAGTCGAAGGAGCGCGACACGTCGCGGTACTTCGTCACCTCGACCGTCGTCTTGTACTCCACCGTCTTCGTCTGACGGACCAGGCGCTTCTTCATCACACCCTTCTCTTCGTAGGACTCCTCCACCGAGTACGGCACCTCCGCCGTCGCGGTGCGGTCCTCGTGGTCCGTGTACGGCACGCGCTCCGTCCACGGCGCCGTCAGCCGCACGGGCTCGACGGTGCGCCGCTCGCTCAGGCTCCCGGCGATGGTCATCGGCGCGTGGCGCTGGGACGCCTCCGAGTACCAGGGCGAGGCCTCGAACGCGCCCGACAGCCGTGTCATCAGGTACTGCACGACGTCATTGCTCATGCCATCCACGGACACCTCCCACGTGGGCACGCCCAGCGCCTCCGGGAACATCCCCGCGCGGGGCGCCGACTGCTGGTAGTGCCCGCAGTAGCGCGACACCAGCTCCGTCCAGTGCTGCGCGCCGCCGGACAGCGACTGCTTCAGCTTCGCGCACGTCGCCACGCCGCCCTGCGCCACCGCCTCCTCCACGTCGCGGCGGATGGGCGCCATCTCCGGTTGGGCCAGGAGCGTGCGCTTGCGGTCCAGGTGCGACTCCGCCGTCAGCGCGTTGCCCAGCTTCGCCGGGTCGATGATGAGCTGGCGCAGGTGCCGGTGCGTGCCCGCCATCTCCTCCAGGAGCGAGCTCTCCATGCCGCCATCCAGCTTGGAGTTCCACTTCACCCTGTAGGTGAAGAACTGCTCCAGGTTCGCTTCCGCGTCCTCGTCCCGCCCCTCCACCCGCGCCTGCCGCGCCTGGGTGAGCAGCTGCGACAGGCCGCGCCAGCGCAGGTCATCCAGCGACGCGCGATACTCGGGGTTGTTGGGCTCGTCATTGACGAGCTTCACGTAGACCTCGGCCGCCTCCACGAAGCGGCCCTTCTCCGCCAGGTCGTTGGCGTGGCCCCGGGTGGTCGAGCACGCGGTCAGTACCCCCGCGCACAGCAGCGCGGGGACGAGGAAGGACTTCCGGCGGGCGCCGGAGCGGAACGAAGCAAGGAGCGAGGCAGTCACGGGAACGGCACCCTTCAGCGCGAGGCACGAGGCCTCGCCGGCTGACCTTCAGGATGGCCGGATTATTCACCGCGACAGCCCCGTCCCGACAAGGCCCCCAGGCTCCGGGGCACGTCAGCGATCCACCGGCCAGGTGTGCACCGGCAGCCCCTCCTCTGACAGCTCCAGGTAGCGCTCCAGCAGGGCCGCCAGCGCGTCCTGCCGGGGCATGTGGGCCTCCAGCCGCTCCAGCACCGCCCGCTGCCAGCGCGACCCCGTCCGCTGAAGCGCCACGCGCCGGGCGATGATGTCCAGGAGCCCGTCCGCCTCCGAGTCCTCCACCCCGGCCTCCAGCAGCCCACGCCTCGCCACGGGCAAGAGCTGCTTCACCAGCTCCACCGCCGGCATCACCCGAGGACTGGGCGCGGTCTCCGCCGGCCACAGCAGCGCCGCGCCCAGGCCGTAGTGCGCCGCCTGCTTGAAGTTGCGCCGCGCCTGCCAGAAGGGCAGCGCCGGCAGCAGCGCGTCCACCCGCTCCGCGAGCCCCAACGTCAGCCCCAGCAGGAACGCACCGTTGGCCACCATGTCCACCGGCGTGGGGCCCGACGGCAGCGCACGGAACTCGATGCGCACGTGGCCTTCTCCGTGCGGATCATAGATGGCCCGGTTCCATGACCAGACCGTCCCGTGGTGCAGCCGCAGCTCCTCCAGCTTCGGCAGTCCTCCGGCGGCCACCACCTCCAGCGGAGACTCCTGCCCCATCACCGGCAGGAGCGCCGGATGGAGCGCCACGGCCTCCGCGAACAGCTCGTGCAGGCCCTCGCGCACCCAGCCGTGTCCGAACGTCACGCGCGGGTGCAGGTGCGCGGCCTCGTCGCTGTCGCTCCGGTCGTCGGTGGCCTGTTGGAAGAGCGCCACGCGCGTCTCCTCCCACAGCCGCTTGCCCAGGAACAGCGGCGAGTTTCCGCACGCGGCCAGCACCGGCCCGGTGGCCAGCTGCGCGGCGTTGTACACGCGCGCGAAGTCCTCCGGGGCCACGCGCAGGTGGAACTGGAGCGACGTGTTCGCCCCCTCCAGCGTCACGTCCTCCCAGGCGAGGTTGAGCGTGTCGTCGCCCGCGATGGCCACCTGGAAGGGCCCGTCGCGCCGCTTGCGGATGGCCGAGGCCAGCGCCCGGTAGCGCGGCTGCGGCGTGAGCGCGTTCTTCCCCAGGTCCACCTGCCGCAGCGTGGGCAGGATTCCCACCGCCGCCACGCGCGCGCCCTCCGTCGCCGCCGCGCGCCTCAGCTCCGCCAACACCTCGTCCAGCTGGGCCTGGAGCCCGGTGAAAGGCCGCCCCGCGAGCAACGAGGGGCGCAGGTTCATCTCCATGTTGAAGCGGTTGAGCTCCAGCGTCAGCCGGTCGTCCTTCGACTTCGCCAGCACCTGCTGGTTCACCGGCAGCGGCGAACCCGCGCCGTCCACCAGCGCCACCTCCAGCTCCGCGCCCATCGTCGCGGGCCCCACGCCGAAGCCGGGACGCCGGAGCACCTGTCGCAGCGCCTCCAGGCTCTCCGCGAGCCGCGCCACGAAGCGCGCGTGCTCCTCCGGCGTGAACTCCTCCTGCTGGATGGCCAGTCCCATAGGCCCTCCACGATTGGCACGACGCGGCGCACTGGCACGCGCGGTGTCAGCCGCTGGACGCCGCAACGCACCGGGAACCCCGCCCGCCTCCCACACTCGCTCCCTCGTCCGCCCCCCAGGCCGGCGGACCCGGGTGCGTCCGCGCCGGGTGTGTTATCCCAGGTCCCGTCATGCCGGACGCCACCGTCAACCTCTACGACCTGCCCCGCCCCGCGCTGGACGCGCGGCTCGCCGGCTGGGGCTTCAGCCCCCAGTACCGCGAGCGCGTGTGGACGGGCCTGTACCGCGACGGCGTCACCGCGACAGGCGACGTGCGGGGACTGCGCCCGGACCTCCAGGCCGTGCTCCAGGAGCGAGCGCACCTGGGCACGCTCGCCACGCATCACGAGAGCTTCAGCAGCGACGGGCTCACCCACAAGCTGCTCTTGCGCCTGCACGACGCGCAGACCATTGAAACGGTGCTGATGCGTTTCAAGGGCCGCGCCACCGTGTGCGTGAGCACGCAGGCCGGATGCGCCATGGGCTGCGTCTTCTGCGCCACCGGACAGATGGGGCTGTCACGCCATCTGACGCCGGGCGAAATCGTGGGCCAGGTGCTCCACGTCACGCGCGTCCTGCGCGCGCAGGGGGAAGCGCTGCGCAACATCGTGCTCATGGGCATGGGCGAGCCCCTGCACAACTACGAGCACACCATGGCCGCGGTGGACATCCTCGTGGACCCCAAGGGCCTGGCGCTGGCGCCGCGCTTCATCACCTTGTCCACCGTGGGCGTGGTGCCCGGCATCCTCCGGCTCGCGGACGAGGCGCGCCCTGTGCAGCTCGCGGTGAGCCTCCACGGCGCCACGGACGCGGAGCGCGCCGCGCTGGTGCCCGCGGGCCGCCGCTGGCCTCTCAACGAGCTGATGGACGCGTGCCGCTACTACGTGGCGAAGCGCAAGCGCCGCATCTTTTTCGAGTGGACGCTCATCTCCGGCCGCAACGACACCGCGGAGCACGCACACCATCTGGGGACGCTGCTGCACGGGATGGACGCGCACGTGAACGTCATCCCGCTCAACCCCACGGTGGGCTACGACGGCGGCCCCAGCGTCCCCGACGCGGTGCGTGCGTTCCAGGACGTGCTCACGTCGTACGGCGTGCCCAGCACGGTGCGCCAACGTCGCGGCATCGACATCGACGCGGGCTGCGGCCAGCTCAAGGCCGCCGTGGAGCGCAAGCCCCGCCGCTCCCTTCCCGTCGCGTCCTGAGCAACGTGCGGGGTCGCTCGGAACACCACCCGACCTGACGTGTCACCCCGGAGCGCTAGCGTCCGCTCCGTCCGCACGCGCGTAACGAGGTGTGTGCGGCACGTGGATGTTCGGGGGCCCTTGCATGGCATGGGCTCGTGGGCACATTCTTCAAGACGGCTTCCACGCAACCCCAACGGCTTCTCTGGCGGAGGTGGGCAATGCTTTCCATCCAGGAGCACGGCACGGTGGAAGAGGCGAGCAGCAACCTGCTCGACTTCATCCTGATCCCCGACAACTGGCTCGAGCAGGCGCCTCCGCAGCCCGAGGCCTCCGCCACATGGCCGGCATCGGATACCCAGTACCAGCGCCGCGTGGGAACGCTGCGCATCTGTGCGTCGGTGGACGTGGCACCGTCGCTGGACGTGGTGCTCCACATCGCGTTCCGAGCACCGGGGCTCACGCCGATCAAGGCGGCGGACCACCTGGAGAGCTTCCTCAAGCAGCGCCTGCCGCTGACGCCCAACAGCGAGTGGCAGGTGGAGGTGGACGAGCGCCGGTGGATCCACTTCTCGCGGCGCTACGCGGGCACGCACCTGCTGGCGTGACGGCTCAAGGCGCCAGCCGGTAGTGCCGCAGCGGCTGCGCCACGTTCTTCACCGGCGTTTCCGCGAGGGGGCCGAACTGGAGCTTGCGCACGAAGGGCTCCTGCGACTGCTTCAGCGCTTCGTGCACGCTCTCCATCACCAGCGTCTCGCGGAACCCCGCCAGCGACTGCAGCCGCGCGGCCTGGTTCATGCCACTGGAGAACGCGGTGTAGTTGCGGTTGGGACCGAAGAGGCCGCAGTTCGCTGTGGCCAGGTTCACGCCCACCGACACGCCCAGGCCCGGCAGCTTCACCCGCTGGCACAGCGCGGCCACCTCCTCGCGTCCGCTCAGCTCCGCGGTGAAGGCCTGGATGTCCTGCGCGGCGCGCACGGCGGCCTCCGCGCGGCGCACGCGGTCCGTCTGGAAGAAGGGCGGACCGAAGAGGCCGATGACGCAGTCGCCCACCATCTTGTCGAACACGCCGCCGCGCTGCCAGATGCAGTCCACGGCGCGCGCGCTCCACTCGTCCACGAAGCGGCCGATGCTGCGCGGGCTGTCGAAGCCCTGCTCGCAGATGCGGGTGAAGCCGTTGATGTCCGCGAACAGGATGCCCACCTCCTGCTCCTGCGCGCGCAGGTGCCGCGCGTAGTCCGGGTCCTCCAGCAGCGCGTCGATGGCCACCGTGGGGAAGAACTGCGACAGGTGGATGCGCTCGCGGTTGTAGTCCAGCAGGCGCTGGCTCAGCGTGGAGGCCAGCACGCGGATGAGGTCCATCGCGTACGCGGAGAAGCCCTCGTTGCTCCAGACGACAATCTTGCCCAGGGGCTCGCTGCGCGTGGCCGCGGAGATGAGCACCGCCTCCGTGCTGCGCCCGTCGAACAGGCGCTTGAGCACGCCCGCGTCCCCGTGCAGCAACCGCGTGCCGTGCTGGTGCAGCAGCGTCTCCAGCTGCGAGCCGGGCTGATCTCCGCTCTCGTACTCCAGCTGCCCGTGCCGGTACGAACGGTAGTGCAGCACGTGCGGCTGCACGGCGTCGCGGTACAGGAGGAGGAAGCCCGGCAACCGCACCCGCTGCGCCAGCGTGCGCACCGCGTGGTCCATGCCCGCCTCGAAGACGGGGTTGGCCAGGTGCTCGTTGCACTGGAGGATGAGCTGGTGCTTCTCCGACGCGGTGTGGACCAGCATCAGCACCGTGTCCAGCTCCTCCGCCACCACGTCCAGCGCGCGCGCGCGCTTCGCGGTGATGCCCGCGTCACCGGGCGGCCCCGCGAAGAGCACGCCCAGCGTGCCCACCGGTGAGCCCGCCACGTCCAGCGTCTGGGTGAGCAGCGTGCCCGTGTCGAGGACGCTCAGGCCCACGGGCCCCGCCAGAAGACTCCCGGCGAAGACGCCGCCCCAGTCGCCCGCGCTCCAGGTCTGCTCCACCAGCTCCTCGTCGCGCGTGGTGACGGCGATGGCGCGCGCGCCCAGGTGCGAAAGCAGCGTGGGGAAGCAGCGCCGGAAGCACTGGGTGAGCGTCTCGCGCTCCCGCAGGCTCTCCTCCAGGAGGTCGTCCGTGACGCGTCCCAGCTGGCGCAGGTAGCGGTACTCGTCCAGGGACAACTCAACGGGTGGGGACGTGGGCGCCGGGGTCATGTGCGCCCCTTGTACCGCCGCCCGGGGGGACTGTCACAAGGCCGGCACGTGCTTCGTGCCGCCCACGACGACGCCGTCCTGGACCTCGATGAGCCAGTAGCCCTCCTTCCCCGCCTGGGTGGAGGAGCCCGCGCCGAACAGGTGGGGCCGGTCGTCGGTGGCCGGGTGGTGGTAGCGCTGGTGGATGTGCCCATGGAGCACCGCGAAGCGCGGGCCCGGCAGGAGCTTCAGGAGCGCGTCCGCGTCACGCAGGCCGTGGTGCCAGCCGTCCGCGTGGTTCGCGGCACCGCGAGGCGCGTGGTGCACCACCACCAGGATGGCGCGGCCGTCCAACCGGGCGTCCTTCAGCAGGGCCGCCAGGCCTTCGAGCTGGGCGGGGCCCACGGTGCCGTAGGACAGGCCGGGCGTGGGCAGCGGGCGCGCGGAGCACAGGCCCACCACCGCGGCGCCCTCCCCCACCAGCCTCACGAAGGGGAACGCGCCCTCGCGGCGGTACTCCGGCAGGTCGCTCTCCAGCAGGTCCCCGAAGTGCCGCGCGAAGCGGCCATCACGCGCGGCGCCGGGGGTGAAGACGTCGTGGTTGCCGGGGATGACGGTGCAGCGCGCGGGCGTGGGGGCCAGGGGCGCGAGCGCGGCGCGGGCGGCGCGGAACTCGCCTTCCAGGGCGTAGGCGGTGAGGTCGCCGGAGAGGATGAAGTGGTCCACGCCGTGCGTGCCCGCCTCGCGGGCGATGGTGGACAGCGTGGCCTGCGCGTTCCGGTAGGCCTTCGCCCGGCCTCCCGCCGTCAGCTCGACGAGCGCAATCCAGCGGCGCCAGCCCAGCTTGCGCAGCGGCAGGGCGAAATAGTCCTCGGTGATGTGGACGTCGGAGCAGTGCAGGAAGCGCATGGAGGGAGTCACATCCCAGGAACGGAAGGAAGCGGCGGGGCATTCTCTCCCAGCGCGCGGTGCGGGCGGGGAAGTTATGGTTGCCGCCACGATGCGAGGACGCTTCGCCCCCAGCCCCACCGGCCGCATGCACCTGGGCAACATGAGAAGCGCGCTCCTGGGCTGGCTCCAGGCCCGGGCCGCGGGCGGCGCGTTCCTGCTGCGCATCGAGGACCTGGACCGCGCGAGATGTCGCCCCCAGTTCCTCCAGGACCTCTACGAGGACCTGCGCTGGCTGGGCCTGGACTGGGACGAAACACCGCTCATCCAGAGCGAGCGCGACAGCGTCTACCGCGAGGCCCAGGAGAAACTCGGGCGCGAGGGGCTCATCTACCCGTGCTTCTGCACGCGCGCGGAGATCGCCCGCGCGGCGAGCGCTCCCCACGGCCTGTCCGACGAAGGCCCGCGCTACCCCGGCACCTGCGCGCACCTCACCGCCGAGCAGGTTTCGGAACGTGCCCGCACGCGCGCCCCCGCGTACCGCTTCCGCGCGCGCGAAGGCGAAGTGCGCTTCGTGGACGAGCTCATGGGCCCGTACGCCCAGGATGTGCAGGCGCTGGTGGGGGACTTCGTGGTGCGCCGCAACGACGGCGTGGCCAGCTACCAGCTGGCGGTGGTGGTGGACGACGCGGCCAGCCGCATCACCCACGTGCTGCGCGGGGACGACCTGTTGCCCTCCACGCCCCGGCAGCTCCAGCTCTACGCCGCGCTGGGCCTGCCCGCGCCCGCGTTCCTCCACGTGCCGCTGGTGATGGGCGAGGACGGCAAGCGGCTGGCGAAGCGCGACGGGGCCTTCGCGCTCGCGGAGCTGCGGGCGCGCGGCCGGCCTCCCGAGCTCGTCCTGGGTCTGCTCGCCGCATGGAGCGGCCTGGGCGACGGCAGCCCGGTGACCCTGCCCGCGCTCGTCGCGCGCTACCGCACGGACGCGCTCCCTCGCGAGCCGGTGGTGGCGCGCGAGGCACTGCTCCTCGACGCGCTCGGCCTGCGCTGAGGCCACCCGGCCTTCCGCCCCACCCTTCGGGGCGGGGCGGCCGTGAAGCAGTGAAACGAAGTGGCTTCCCCGGTGCACACCTTCAGCCCAGACACGTACGTCCGGACCGTGCCCAGGCGCGGCTTCGGCGACTCACGGGAAGCGAGGGTGGAGTCCAATGGCAGCCATTGTTGAAAGCGAACGAGCCGGCATCATCCCAGCGGTGCCAGGCAGTGCGTACAAGCTGAGCTGGGGCGCCATCTTCGGTGGCACCTTCGTCGCGCTGGGCGTCTGGATATTGCTCTACACGCTGGGGCTGGCGCTGGGCCTGTCGTCGGTGAACCCCGCCGACGCGGGGAGCGCGAAGTCCGCGGGCATCTTCACCGGCATCTGGAGCGTGCTCGTGCCGCTGGTGGCGCTCTTCGTGGGCGGCGTGGTGGCCGCGCGCAGCGCGGGCATCGTGGACAAGGCGGGAGGCGCCATGCACGGCGCGGTGCTCTGGGGCCTGACGACGCTCATGGGCGTCCTCGTGCTGGGCATGGTGCTGTCGAGCGTGCTGGGCGCGGTGTTCAACGTGGGCAAGGCCGCGGTGGGCGCGGGTGGCACCGCCGCCGTGGGGGCGGTGACGGGCGGCGGTGAAGCGGCGAAGGCGTTCGGCCTGGACGCCAACGACGCGCTCGCGCCGGTGAACCAGCGCCTGCGGCAGGAGGGCAAGCCCACCATCACCGCGAACCAGCTGGAGGCAGCGACCAAGGACATCGTCACCGAGGGCGTGCGCCAGGGCCGCATGGACCGTGAGCTCCTGGTGAGCAACATCGCGCAGAACACCAAGCTGTCGCGCCAGGACGCGGAAGGCGTGGCCGACCGTGTGGAGCAGCAGGTGGACCAGGCCAAGACCAAGGCCAGTGAGCTGGGCCAGCAGGCACAGCAGGGCGCGCTGAAGGTGGCGGACCGCTCCGGCCGCGTCTTCTGGGGCATCTTCGCGGGGCTCCTCCTGGGGCTCGTCGCGGCGGTGCTCGGCGCCACGCTGGGCGTCAGCCGCAAGCAGCGCATCCGCGCGGAAGGGGCGGTGGTGGTGCCCCCGACGACGCCCACGACGCCCGGCCCGCGGCGCGAGGTGTATCCGTAGCCTCGGGCGCTCGCGTGCATCCCCGCTTCACGGCCCTTCGTGAGGCGGGTATGACACGCGGGCTCCCGGCCCATGGCGTCCTCACACCGCACCGTTGTCCATTGGCTCCTCATCCCCGGCCTGAGCCTGGGTCTGTTCCTGCTGTTCACGCTGGGAGCCGCGTGGGTGACGCGCTTCACGGACGCACCGGAGCTGCCTGAACCCGCCGCGCCGCCGCCGGCCCTTCCGCCGCGCGCGACCGCACCGGTGCCCGCCGAGCCCTCCCGGCT
>NZ_RAWF01000589.1:0-579 GCF_003612075.1 Corallococcus sp. CA041A | reverse complement strand
TGGTCGCTCCCTTCCGCGTGTTCATCTTCGGCGTGGGGAGGTGTTCATGGTCGGCTTCATCAATTCGCGCAACGGACGGTGGATTCGGATTCTGGCGGGCACGGGCATGGTCCTGGGCGGGCTGGGCACGGGCACGCCCCGGGGCGCGATGGTGGCGCTGACGGGCCTGCTGCCGCTGCTGACCGGCGCGCTGGACTTGTTCCTGGTGGGGCCGCTGATGGGCCTGCCCGTGAAGGGCGCGGACGTGCGGCGCGCGCTGGGGCAGCCGGAGGACGCACCGCTGCTCGACCTGGCGCACGACGGGGGGCGCTCCCCCTACGCGCCGCCCAGCACGCTGCTGCACTAGCTACTTCGTGCTCACCTGGAAGGGGATGCCGAGCGAACCGAACGGCGCCCCTGATTCCGCGTCCACCAGGTTCAACTGGAGCGTCACCACGTCCTCCCGGTGGGCCACGCCCTGGAAGTAGAGGAAGCCCTCCTGCGTGCCGCCGGGCTCCAGTGTGCCCTCCGGCAGTGCGTTGTTGAGCATGTCCGCGGTGGGCAGTGGCGGATCGTAGTAGCTGTATCTTATACACATCT
>NZ_RAWF01000588.1:0-656 GCF_003612075.1 Corallococcus sp. CA041A | reverse complement strand
GACACCACCACGTTGGTGGGGTTCGTCACCGTCGAGCCGTTGGCCGGCGCGGTGATGGCCACCGTCGGACCGGCCACCGTGAAGGTGCTGGTCGCGGCCGTGCTGTTCGTGGTGCCGTTGGTGGACACTGCCGACACCGTCTGCGAGCCATTGGCCAGCGGGCCGGGCACCGTGTACGTCCAGTTGCCGCCCGTCACCGTGACGGGGCCATAGCTCTGCCCACCCAGCGTGAACGTGACGGACGTCGCGTTCGCCGCCGTGCCAGACACCACCACGTTGGTGGGGTTCGTCACCGTCGAGCCGTTGGCCGGCGCGGTGATGGCCACCGTCGGACCGGCCACCGTGAAGGTGCTGGTCGCGGCCGTGCTGTTCGTGGTGCCGTTGGTGGACACTGCCGACACCGTCTGCGAGCCATTGGCCAGCGGGCCGGGCACCGTGTACGTCCAGTTGCCGCCCGTCACCGTGACGGGGCCATAGCTCTGCCCACCCAGCGTGAACGTGACGGACGTCGCGTTCGCCGCCGTGCCAGACACCACCACGTTGGTGGGGTTCGTCACCGTCGAGCCGTTGGCCGGCGCGGTGATGGCCACCGTCGGACCGGCCACCGTGAAGGTGCTGGTCGCGGCCGTGCTGTTCGTGGTGCCGTTGGTGGACAC
>NZ_RAWF01000587.1:0-662 GCF_003612075.1 Corallococcus sp. CA041A | reverse complement strand
CGCCCGCACCGCGTCCTGCCCTTGTCCTTCCGCGTCACCACTGCTGGACAGCCTCCGCTCAGGGTGATTGTTTGTTCTCAAATTACCTAAGAATCAGGAGAGTGCCGTGCGTCGTTTCGTGCCGCCGTGGCTGTGGATGTTGCTGCTGTTGGGACCCGTGGGGGCCTTCGCGCTGAACGCGGGGCTGCCGCCGCCTCCGCCGGAGGTGGACCGGAGCACGCCCACGGCGACGGCGGTGGGGTTCCTGGAGGCGGCGCATGCTCGGGACGGGCTGCGGGCGCCGCACTACCTGGACCTGTCGCGGCTGCCTCCGGAGACGCAGGCGGAGGAAGGGCTGACCCTGGCGCGGCGGCTGGTGGTGGTGCTGGACCGGACGCTGTGGCTGGACTTCGCGCGCATCGGCCGCGAGCCCGCTGGCCCCGGGGAGCGCGCCCGCCGCGAGGTGCTGGGCCAGGTGGCCACGACTCGAGGCCCCCAGGACATCGTGCTGGAGCGGGTGGACGCGGAAGGGGGCCCCGTGTGGGTCTTCAGCGCGGACACGGTGGGCGCCATCGACACGCTGTTCCAGGAGCACGGGTCGCCGCTGCTGGAGATGCTGCCGCCCGTGTTCTTCACGCGCCCGCTGTGGGTGCTGGAGACGTGGCAGTGGCTGGGGCTGGCGG
>NZ_RAWF01000586.1:0-673 GCF_003612075.1 Corallococcus sp. CA041A | reverse complement strand
CTCCCTGCCCGTGGCCCGGCTGACTCCCGCTGCACCCGCGAGCCCGACGCTCCGGAGCCCGGCGCCAGTGGCCCCCTCGGCGCCGGCCATGGCCGCGGCCGTGGCCATCAACCACCTTCGCCCCGCGGACGACTCGCTCTTCGAAGCGCCGGTGGCCGGCTTCGCGTCCGCCGCCAACTCCTTCGTGGAAGGCGAACACCGCGTCATCATCCACACCGTCGAAGGACAGGTGAAGCGCGGCACCATCCGCGACGCGGACCTCCTGGAGGACACCATCTCCCTGGAGCAGCAGAGCGGCTTCGCCCCGGAGCGCATCCCCGGCAAGCGCGTGAAGGCCATCTTCTTCATGCTCGCCGCGGGCGCGCGTCAACCGCAGGCGGAGGGCTCGAAGATCCGCGTCACCTTCAACGACGGCCGCCAGGTGGCCGGCTTCTCCCAGGACTTCAAGGGCCCCACCCCGGGCTTCTTCGTCGTCCCCGCCGACACCCGCACCAACACCGCGCGCATCTTCATCTACCGCGCCAGCGTGCAGGCCGTCGCCGAGGGCTGAGGGGATGAGAAAAAATTAACGATTCTGATGCATCCAAAGGATGCATAAGCGCTGCTGTGCGAGCATGAATCGCCATGGCGGGGAGCAAACGGCCGCGAGTGCGTGTGCTCCGGCCGAAACGGA
>NZ_RAWF01000585.1:0-706 GCF_003612075.1 Corallococcus sp. CA041A | reverse complement strand
CCATCCCCAGGTGGCACTCCGCGGCCGTCTCCACCAGCCTCAGGCACGTCCCGAACTTCTCACTGGCCTGCCCCGGCTTGCCCGCCAGGAGCAACTCCAAGCCCAGCGTGTACTCCGCCCCCGCGCTCGGGGACCCCACGATCCAATCCAGGGCCTCGCGCGATTCGCCCTGGGCGTTGATGCTCGGCATGCCCTTCCGGGTGCCTGCCTTCTGCGGCTCCGGCACCCGTGCGTCCACCACCGGCTCGGGGGGCGGCGGCGGGGGTGGCAGGCGCTCCAGCGTCACCTGCACGCGCTCCGGCACCGCCGCCTGCGACACGGTGGTCGACCACGGATGGTGGCCCACGTAGCGCAGCTCCAACTGGTGCGAGTCCTCCCCTGGAGCGACCTTCAGGGTCGTCGGCGTCACCCCGACATACTTGCCGTCCCAGCGCACCTCCGCGCCCGGAGGCACCGACACCACCTGGAGATTGCGCCCCGGCGATTCCGACATGTCGGGGAGCACCGCCCGCCCCACGAAGAAAATCACCGCCGCCGCGATGACGGCCGCCCAGACCCAGCCAGGCACTCCCGCGCCCATGTCCGCCGCGGGACTGCCGCCCACCAGCGCCCCGGGCACGTGCTCCTCAGGGAACGCCTCGGCGTGCGCGCGGTGCACCGCGGACGCCCGCTCCGGCTCGTCCATTCCCCCCGGGCCACCCTCCCC
>NZ_RAWF01000584.1:0-716 GCF_003612075.1 Corallococcus sp. CA041A | reverse complement strand
AACGAGCACTGGCTGCTGGAGCGCCACAACTTCCTCTCGCCGAGTCAGGCCCGGCGAGCGCTGATGCAGTCGAAGCAGGCGGCCTGATTACAACCAATCTGGTGTCTCAATAATCCGGTGCGGTACAGGAGCAACGAGGTGGCTGCCCGGTTTCGAAGCTCGCGATACGCCCCCGTTACCTTGTCCTGGGCGCGATTGGCGGACCGCGAGTCCGCAGCCTCCAGCGCTTGTTCGTAGGCGATGGAGCCCTCCGCGTACCAATGGACGAGTTCCTCGATGCTGGCCTTCTGGAACTTGCGGGCACTCATGGGCTGACGATCAGGGGAAGTTGAGCGTGCCCTCGCGCCAGGCTTTGAGTGCGTATTCCGCAGCGAGCCCATTGCGCCCCGGACGCTTAGAGACCCAGAGCAGTACGGGTTCGCCGAACTCAGGAGCGAACTCCAGGGCATGGGCCGCAACGTTGGTTCGGACAGTTTCGTTCTCGTTCTGGAGAAGGGGAAGGAGCTGGGACGTCGCATCACGGCTCCGAAGCTCTCTGTATGCTCCAGAGATCTTGTCGGCGGCGCGATTGGCTGACCGCGAGTCCGCAGCCTCCAGGGCCTTCCCGTATGCGACCGACCCCTCCGCGTACCACTGGACGAGCTCTTCGTTGCTGGCCTTCTGGAACTTGCGGGTACTCAAGGGACAGCTCCAAAGCGAATGAGGGTCTTCATGCC
>NZ_RAWF01000583.1:0-741 GCF_003612075.1 Corallococcus sp. CA041A | reverse complement strand
GGATGGGGCAGTTCACGGCGGGGTGGCCCAGGATGAACTTGAGGAAGAACTGGGCCCAGCTGGAGCAGTCGAACTCCGCGGCCCAGTCCGGCAGGGGGCGGCCCTTCATCTTGCGGAAGAGGTTGCCCTTGTCGAAGGGCTCCATGACGAGCACGGCCACGCCGTGCTCCTTCGCCGCGGGCAACAGGCGCGCTTCGGCGTCGCGCATCGCGAGCGAGTAGGGCAGCTGCACGAAGTCCAGCTTGCCGCCCTTGATGTGCTTCTCCAGGTCGTCGAAGGCGCTGCGCAGGTAGTGGGTGACGCCCACGTAGCGGATCTTCTTCGCGGCCTTCATCTCCCGCAGCACGGGCAGATGCACGTCCACGTCCAGCAGGTTGTGCACCTGCATCAGGTCCATGCGGCCGTGGCCCATCTTCTGGAGGGACGCTTGTATCTGCGCCGCCCCTTCCGCCTTGCCGCGCGTCCAGACCTTGGTGGCGAGGAACGGCGTCTTCTCCTGGCCGGACTGCTTCAGCAGGTCGCCCACGACGGCCTCGGAGCGGCCGTACATGGGGGACGAGTCGATGAGGCGCGCGCCCGAGTCGAAGAACTTCTGGAGGACCTGGGCCAGGGGTGCGCGTTCGTTCGCGGCGCCGCCGACGTCGAAGGTCTGCCAGGTGCCCATGCCGATGACGGGCAGGGCTTCGCCGGAGCTGGGGATGGGGCGGGTGAGCATGCGGGGACTCTGGGCGAGGGCGGAGA
>NZ_RAWF01000582.1:0-746 GCF_003612075.1 Corallococcus sp. CA041A | reverse complement strand
CGGAGGAGTCGCTCCAGCCCCCCCTTTCGACGCGTCGAACCGCGTCGGCCGACCCGTCGGGCCGCGTGCCGCACTGCGTTTTCGAACACTCCGCGTCATGTTCTTGAGAACTGGGAACCTACCGGGTTGAGGCGGCCCCTCTCACACGGGTAGCGTGGGAGGACATGCCGATGACCCCCGAACGCCTTGTCTTCCAGCAGAGCTTCGAAGGGCTGATTCGCGCCCTGGGTGACCACCTGGACGAGCCCTGCGCGCGGCAGCTGCGCGACGCCGGCATCGACCCTCGCGGGAAGCTGGCGGTGGCCTATCCCCTGGAGGTGTGGGTGGAGTCGCTGAAGCTGGCGTCGTCCGTGCTCGCGCCCGCGGCCACGCTGGACGACGGCGCGGAGGTGGTGGGCCGGCGCTTCCTGGAGGGCTACGGGTCCACGCTCATTGGCAGCGCGCTCCTGGCGGGCGTGCGGCTGCTGGGGCCGCACCGGATGCTGGAGCGGATGACGCGCAACCTGCGCACGGGCACCAACTACCTGGAGGCGCGGCTGGAGCAGACGGGGCCCACGCGCTACGTGCTCACCTGCCGCCCGGTGGTGATCGCCGGCTTCTACCGGGGCCTCTTCTCCGCCGGCCTGGAGATGAGCGGCGCGCATGGCGCCTCCGTGGTGCTGATGCGGGCCGCGGGCGACGCGGCCGTGTACGACCTGTCCTGGCAGCCGGAGAAGGGCGCGGGCAAGCCCCCCGAAGCGAAGCCC
>NZ_RAWF01000581.1:0-757 GCF_003612075.1 Corallococcus sp. CA041A | reverse complement strand
CTCCCCTCCCACCAACGCGGACTGACAGGCCGTCACACCGGCCCCCGCCCGCTTTTGACAATTTGTCCGGACGTCCTGTCCCGGCTGTCTCCCTGGTCGGGGCCCCGTCCTATTCCGAAATAATTTCAAGGACTTGGCCGTAAGTCGTGGGTTTGACGCCCGCCCAGCGATGGCACCTGCCTTGCTCAAGGTCCCATCTGGGGCTGGCTTTCTCCCGGAAGCGTGATGGAACTCTTCTTTCGCAAGTACTTCTGGAGCGTGAACCTGTTGTTCATCCTGCTCGTCGCCCTGCTGGCGGCGCGCACGGTGAACCTGTTCGTCGAATCCTCCATCTCCCCCGCGCCCGCGTCCGAGGCTCCCGCCCGCGTCGCGCAGCGCACCCACGCCGCGGACAGCGGCCTTGCCACCATCGACGCGGAGCGCCTGTCGCGGCTCACCGGCGTGAAGCTGCCCGCGGAAGAGGTCGCGGTGAGGGAGCCGCCCACGTCGCCGGAGTTCGACGCCAACGCCCCGCCGGCCAAGAGCGGCCTGCGCGTGAAGCTGCTGGGCACGCTCGTCGCGGCCAACCCGGACTGGTCCTTCGCGTCCATCCAGGACATGAACACGCAGCGTTCGCAGACGTACATGATCGGCAACAACCTGATGGGCGCCACCGTCATGGAGATCGAACGCGAGCGCGTGATCATCAACAACAACGGCCGCCGCGAGTTCATCGACGGGCAGCCCGGTGACGGAGCCGTCGCCGCCTACACCCCGC
>NZ_RAWF01000580.1:0-758 GCF_003612075.1 Corallococcus sp. CA041A | reverse complement strand
GCTCCAGCGTCTCCGGGCGAATCGGCTCCGCGCCGCAGAAGGCCACCTCCCACCGGCTCAAGTCCAACGCCCGCCGCTGCTCCGGCGTGCTCTTTCGCACGCACAAGTCGAACGCGAAGTTCGGCCCTCCGCTGATGGTGCCCCCGAAGCGCGACACCGCCTCCAGCCACGCCATGGGCCGCTTGAGGAAGGCCATCGGCGACATCAACGTCACCGGGAAACCTCCGTACAGCGGCTCCAGGATGCCGCCGATGAGGCCCATGTCGTGGTACGGCGGCAGCCAGATGACGCCCACGCTGTCCGCGCGCGCACCGAAGGCACCGTGGATGAGCGACAGGTTGTGCAGCAGGTTGCCGTGCGTGAGCATCACGCCCTTCGGCGTGCCCGTGCTTCCAGACGTGTACTGAAGGAACGCGAGAGACTCCGCGCCCAGTCCCTCCGGCGCCACCCAGTCCCGCTCGCCGCCCTCCGGCAACTCGTCCGTCGCCATCCAGTGCAGTGCCCGGAAGTCCGGCGCCTGCTCGAAGACGAAGTCCGACAGCCCGAGGATGCCCGACGTGGTGAGCACCACCGACGCACGTGCATCCTGGATGATGGCGCGCAGGCGGGGCAGGGTGCGCTCCAGCCGCAGCGGGTCCGGCGGATACGCGGGCACCGCCACCGCTCCCGCGTACAAGCAGCCGAAGAAGCCCGCGATGTAGTCCAGCCCCGGCGGGTACAGCAGCAGCACGCGCTCGCCTTGCGCGCCTCGCTCTCGC
>NZ_RAWF01000057.1:0-40401 GCF_003612075.1 Corallococcus sp. CA041A | reverse complement strand
CCCCGCCACCGCCTCGCGCGCCACCGGCCGCTCCCAGTACACGGAGGGAACGCCGAGGCTGCCCGCCCCAGCCAATGGATCCACTCCAGGCAGGGGCATCATCCCGGCGACCCATCGCGGATCCTCAGCGGGACTGAGCGGCGTCATCAGCCATTCTCCTGCACCTCGGGGGAGGCGAGTGACATCACCTTCGATTGTCTTCTAAGCGATCTCGGCTATACATGCACCAAGGAGTTCAAAACCGCTTGAACTCCATGGAATCCGAATTCCAGTAACTCCAGCGAGGGAGCCGCCGTGGGAGGCCAGCAACCAGACGACCCAGCCGGGCGGCGTGACCCGGGTGCACACCGCGTCCTTCGCGCAGCGCGTCCAGCAGGCACGCGCGTCCAGGTGGGGACCGTGGAGGTGGGCGGGCCCGGCTTCGTGGTGATGGCGGGGCCGTGCGCGGTGGAGGGCACGGAGCAGCTGGAACTGGCGGCCCGCGCGGTGGCGCAGGCGGGGGCGCACCTGCTGCGCGGAGGCGTGTTCAAGCCGCGCACCAGTCCGTACGCGTTCCAGGGCATGGGGGAGCCGGGGCTGAAGCTGCTGGTGGACGCCGGACGGCGCCACGGACTGCCCATCATCAGCGAGGTGATGGAGACCGAGCAACTGCCCCTCATGGCGCAGCACGCGGACATCCTCCAGGTGGGCGCGCGGAACATGCAGAACTTCGGGCTGCTGCGCGCGCTGGGGAAGCTGCGCAAGCCGGTGCTGCTCAAGCGCGGGCTGTCCGCCACGGTGCAGGAGTGGCTCAACGCCGCCGAGTACATCCTCGCGGGCGGCAACGAACAGGTGATGCTCTGCGAGCGCGGCATCCGCACCTTCGAGACCGCGATGCGCAACACGCTGGACCTGGCCGCGGTGGCGTGGGCGAAGGAGCGCACGCACCTGCCGGTCATCGTGGATCCTTCGCATGCGACGGGCATCCCGTCGCTTATCACTCCCATGTCGCTGGCTGCCGCGGCCTGCGGGGCGGATGGATTGTTGATTGAAGTCCACCCCCGGCCGGAGCAGGCATTGTGCGACGGGCAGCAGGCGATGTCGCCCGGGGATTTCGCTACGTTGATGCAACGGCTGCCGGGCGTGCTCGCCGCGGTGGACCGTCACCTTTGGACGCCGGCGGGGCCGGCACAGATCGCGGGGGCGCGATGAGCACCGAAGTCCGTCAGATGTTCTCCTCCATCGCCACGCGCTACGACGTGACGAACGAAGTCCTCTCCTTCGGCATCCACCGGCTGTGGCGGCGCACGGCGGTGAAGCTCAGTGGCGCGAAGGAAGGCAGTCAGGTGCTCGACTGCGCCACCGGCACGGGCGACCTGGCGCTGTCGTTCAAGCGCAAGGTGGGCTCCACGGGCCGCGTGGTGGGCACGGACTTCTGCCCGGAGATGCTGGAGAGCGCGCCGGCCAAGGCGGCCAAGGCGGGCCTGGACGTGGAGTTCCAGGTGCAGGACGCCATGGCGCTCACCCTTCCGGACAACAGCTTCGACGTGGCGTCCATCTCCTTCGGCATCCGCAACGTGGATGATCCGGTGAAGTGCCTCCAGGAGATGGCGCGCGTGGTGCGCCCCGGAGGCCGCGTGGTGGTGCTGGAGTTCGGCCAGCCCACGGGCCCGTACGGCGCGCTGTTCCGCTTCTACAGCAAGACGGTGATGCCGGCGATTGGCGGACTGCTGACGGGCAACCGCGCGGCGTACCAGTACCTGCCCCGCACCGCCGCGGCCTTCCCCGCTGGCGATCGCTTCCTCTCCCTGATGGACCAGGCCGGCGCCTACGCTGAGCGCGCCGCCCACCCCCTGCTGTTTGGAACCGCCTACGTCTATGTCGGAACCGTCCGTTGAGGCCCGGCGCCTCCTTGTCTCGCAAGTCGTCGCGTCGGTAGATCCCAGACTCCAGCAGGTGCTCCAGGGGGCCCTTACGTCCCCGGGGCCCTGCCCTCGCCCCGTGGGCGCGCAGACCGTCGTCATCGCGGGACACCGCGCGGCCGGCAAGACGCGCCTGTTGCCGCTCGTCTCGAAGTTGCTCGGGCGTTCTGGCCTGGACCTGGACGCGGAGCTGGAGCGCCGGCATGGGCGCCCGCTCCGCTCCTGGGTCGCGGAGTCCCCCACCACCTTCCGCGCCGCCGAGCGCGAGACGCTGGGCCTGTTGCCCTCGGGCAGCGTGGTGGCGGTGGGCGGCGGCTTCCTGTCGCACCATCCGGAAGTGCTCGCGGGACACTTCACGCTCGTCGTCCCCGTCACCTTCGACACGTACCGCGAGCGGCTGATGGCGGACACCACGCGCCCGCGGCTGCGTGCTGATGTGTCGCTGGAGGAAGAGCTCCACTCGCTGTTCCATGAACGCGAGGCGATGCACGCCCGCGTCCCCACCATCTCCCTGGCGGACTTCCTCCGGGGCTGCCTTGCCCAGGAGCCCGCGTGATGGCCACCCGGCGCATCATCACCCTGCCCCCCACCCTCACCGGCGCGGACGCCGTTGCGTTCGCGCGCGACGGCCTCAAGCGTGGCGCGGACGTCATCGAGGTGCGGACCGACTTGCACGCGCCCGGTGACATCGATCCGGACGCCCTCGCCCGCGTGATGCCGCTGCTCGTCTCCGAGCGGGGCAAGCCGGTGCCCGCGCCGTGGGTCCAGGCCGCGTGGCGCGTGGACCGAGACGTGGAGCGCGCGCAGGACATGGACGCGCCGCCGGGGAAGCTGCTCGCGTCGCACCACGCGGAAGGGCCGCTGACGACGACTGAGGCGCTCAAGCGCTGGTCCCGTCCCATTCCGCCGGACGCGCTGGTGAAACACGTGGAGCCCATGGACGGGCCCGCGCACCTGGACGTGCTGCTGGAGACGCAGGCCGCGCTGTCGCAGCGCTTCGGCGCCGAGCGCGTCACCGTCCTGGGCATGGGGCCCGTCGCCATCCCGGCGCGCGCGGTGCTCTCTCGCGGGAACGGCCTGGAGTACGTGGCCATGGGCGGCCCGTGGACGGCGGCCCCGGGACAGCGTCTCCTGGACGACGTGGTGCGCGAGCACCGCAAGGCGAAGGATCCGCACTCGTTGCGCCTGGGCATCCTGGGCACGGCCATTCCGCACTCGCGCTCGCCGCGCATCCACCGTCAGCCGTTCGACCGCATCGACCTGGCCGAGGACGCGCCGGTGGAGGCGGTGGTGGACGCGCTCCTGCCGCACTACGCGGGCTTCGCCGTGACGAGCCCGTTCAAGATGCGGCTCGCGAAGCACACGGGCTCGCAGCTGGACGCCATCAACACGCTGGTGCGCCGGGGCTCTCGGTGGGAGTCCTTCAACACCGACACGGAAGGCGCGCGCGCCGTGCTGGAGCGCCTGGGCACGAAGGACGTGGCGGTGCTGGGTGACGGCGGTTCCACGCAGGCCCTGCGGCTGGTGTCCGCTGAACAAGGACTCGCCCTGCGGGTCGTCAAGCGCGCGGAGATTCATGCACCGCTGTCCGGGGATTGGGTCTGGACGTGGCCGGACCGCGTGGCCGCCCCCGAAAACCTGAGATTCCAGGGGGCACGCGTGGCGGTGATCGCATACGGTGCGCCCGGCCGGCGCGTCGCCGCGGAGATCGTTCGCCGCGGGGGCACCCCTCTCCTGCTAGGTGCGGCGTGGTTTGTCGCCCAGGCCCGGCGGCAGCGACAACTCTGGGAAACGGCGACATGAATACCTTTGGCACCCTCTTCCGGTTGACCACGTTCGGCGAAAGCCACGGTCCCGCGCTGGGCTCCGTCATCGACGGCTGCCCCGCGGGCGTTCCTCTGACGCGCGAGATGATCCAGGCGGCCCTGGACCGCCGGCGTCCCGGTCAGTCCGCCCTGGTGACCCCGCGCAACGAGCCCGACACCGTTGAAATCCTCTCCGGCGTCTTCGAGGACAAGACGCTGGGCACGCCCATCGCGGCCATCGTGCGCAACGCGAACCAGCGCTCGCAGGACTACAACCAGCTGGCCAGCGTGGACCGGCCGGGCCACGCGGACGCCGTGTGGAGGGAGCGCTACAAGCACCGCGACCACCGGGGCGGCGGCCGTACCAGCGGACGTGAGACGCTCTGCCGCGTCATCGGGGGCGCCATCGCGGAGGCGTACCTCGCGCGCGACCTGCCCTCCATCAGCACCGTGGCCTACGTCTCCCAGGTGGGTGAGCTGGTCGCCCCCGTTCCGTCGCCGGGACTCACGCGCGCCATGGTGGACGCGCACCCCACCCGCTGCCCCGACGCCGCCGTGCGCGAGGAGATGGCCCGCCAGATCCTCGCCGCGAAGGAGGCCGGGGACAGCCTGGGCGGCTCCATCGACGTGCGCGTGGAGGGCCTGCCCGTCGGTCTGGGCGAGCCCATCTTCGGCAAGCTGAAGGCGCTCATCGCGCAGGCGCTGGGCAGCATTGGCGCCGTCACCGGTGTCGTGTGGGGCCCGCCGGATCTGATCCAGCGCCTCGGCCAGCCCGGCACGAAGTTCCACGCCGTGAAGGACGCGTACGGTGGCATCCAGGGTGGGCTCGCCAACGGTGAGCCCATGCAGGTGCGCGCCTTCTTCAAGCCGCCCGCGACGCTGGCGGATCACGCCAAGGGCGGCCGTCACGACCCGTGCATCATGCCCCGCGCCGTCCCGGTGCTGGAGGCCATGGTGTCGCTCGTCATCGCCGACCTCGTCCAGCAACTCAACGCCCGCCCCCACTCCGCATGAGCTCGCTTCCTCCCGGTTCCTACCGCCCCCCGAACGACCGTTGGGGTTCCTTCACCAAGCTCGCCGCGAAGCTGCCCGAGGGCAGTGTCGCCGTGGTGGACCGCACCGTCGCGCGCTTCCACCCCACGCTCATCCCCGCACTGGAGGCCCGCAAGCCGCGCGCCATCATCCAGTTGCTCGGCGGTGAGCGCGCCAAGAGCCTCATCTCGCTCCAGAAGGTGCTCGCGGGCGGCATCACGCTGCCGCGCTCCGGCACGCTCGTCGCCGTGGGCGGTGGCACCGTGGGCGACGTGGCCACCGTGGCCGCGCACCTGCTCAAGCGCGGCGTGCGGCTGTTGCAGGTGCCCACCACGCTGCTCGCGGCGGTGGACAGCAGCCTGGGCGGCAAGGGCGCGGTGGACCTCGTCGTGCGCGGCCGCGTGGTGAAGAACCCCGCGGGCGTCTTCCACTACGCGGATGAGACGTGGCTGTGCCCGGAGCTGTACGCCACGCTGTCCGACGCGCAGGTGCGCGAGGGCTCCATGGAGGCGTGGAAGATGGTCGCGTCGCTGGATGCGTCCCTCTTCAAGCGCTACGTGCGCACGCCGCCGAAGCTGGAGAAGCTGGTGAAGGACGCGCGCGGCCTGAAGGAAGGCATCTGCGCGAAGGACCCGTACGAGCACCAGGGCCTGCGCCGCGTGCTCAACTTCGGCCACACCTTCGGTCACGTGCTGGAGAGCCTTTCCCGCTTCAAGCTGTCGCACGGCGACGCGGTGGGCCTGGGCATCCTCTGGGCCCTGGACGTGGGCCGGCACCTGGGCATCACCCCGGAGCCCGTGGCGCACGAGGTGGAGCGCGCGCTGGCCCGAGGCCCGGGCGTGCTCGGCCGCGACCGCGCCGCGGAGATTGCCCGGCGCGCGCCGCTGAAGGACGTGGTCGCGCTCCTGGACGCAGACAAGAAGGCCGGTGCCAACGGCGAGCTGCGCATGGTGCTGCTCACCGCCGTGGGCGCCTCCGAAGTCGTGGATGTGCTGCCGAAGACGTGGCGGGCCCTGTGGCCCGCCTGGACCCGTGGAGCCCGCCCTTGAGCCACGCCTCGCCGAGCTGTCTCACCGTCGACCCGAGCGCCTTGAGCGCCTCACCGCTCACCCCGCCCGTGTCGAAGTCGGACGCCCAGCGAGCCCTGGTGTTGGGACACCTCACCGGCGCCTGGCCGCTGCCGTCGGTGCAGGCGGAATCGGACGAGGACCTTCCCGCCGACGTGCGCGTGCTGCGCCGGGGCGTGGAGGCCCTGCGCCTTCCCGCCGGCCCCGTGCGCGACGTGGACTGCGCGGATGGCGGCGCCCCCTTCCGTATCCTCGTCACGCAGGCCGCGGTGACTCCCGACGTGCGCGTACGCTTCACCGGCACGCCCCGCCTGGGTGAGCGCCCGCACGGCCCGCTCTTCACGTCGTTGAAGCAGGCCCTGGGCCCCACGGGTCTGACGCTCACCGAAGGCACCCCGTGGCCGGTGGAGCTGCACGCGCCCCAGGACACCACGAAGGTCGCGCCGGTGTTCCGCGTGCCGGGTGCGCAGAGCAGCCAGTACGCCTCCAGCCTGCTGCTGGGCTGCGCCGAGCGCTTCCTCCGGGAGAAGCGCGCGTGGAGCGTGGAGATTGAAGGCGCGCTCACCAGCGCTGGCTACATGGACCTCACGGTGGCGTGGCTGCGCCGCTTCGGCTTCACCGTGGAACAGTCCGAAGGACACTATTCCGTCACGGGTTATCAGGCGCCCGAATCCGTCCCATCACTGCCGGGCGACTGGTCTTCATTGGGTTACCTGGTGCTCATCGCCTGGCGCACGGGCGGCACGGTGGAGCGCGCGGAGCCCCAGAGCGCCCACCCGGACCAGGCGATCCTCCGGCTGGCCGCTGAAGTGGGTCTGAAGATGCTCCCGTCGGGCGCGCCCAACACCTGGCGCGTCGAGGGTGAAGCCACGGGCGAGCTGCGCGCGACCGGCAAGGAGTGCCCGGACCTGCTGCCCACGCTGGCGGCGCTCGCGTGCGTGCTGCCCCGGCCCACCACGCTCAGCGACGTGGGCATCCTGCGGGTCAAGGAGAGCGACCGGCTGGAGGGCATCCGCACGTTGGTGGCGGCCTACGGCGGCACCACGGAACTGTCGGCCGGAGCCGACAGTGAGACGCTGCGAATCCTCCCGCCCAAGGTGAAGCCCACGCGCTTCGCCATGGACAGCCGGGGTGACCACCGCCTGGCGATGTCAGCGGCCACCCTGTGTGTGCTGTCCGGGGTGCCTCTGGATCTGACGGGGCCGGAGTGCGTGGAGAAGAGCTTCCCCGGATTCTGGCGGCAGCTCGCGCGGGTCGGCGTCCGCTATTCCTGAGCGGGCGCGCGGACCGGAAACTTCGCCTCTAAGACTTATCGATCTTTTTTGTTGAAAGCGTCCGCCGCCCTGTGAAATCTCCGCCCATGCCCAAGGACACGCTGACCGTCACCGACAATCGGACCGGGAAGACGTACGAGATCCCGATCGAGAACGGCTGTATCCGCACCCCCGACCTGCGCCAGATCAAGACCGGCAGCGATGACTTCGGTCTGATGGGTTACGACCCCGCGTTCCTGAACACGGCGAACTGTAAGAGCGCCATCACCTTCATCGACGGCGACAAGGGCATCCTCGAGTACCGCGGGTACCCCATCGAGCAGCTCGCGGAGAAGTCCTCCTTCCTGGAGGTGGCCTACCTGCTGCTGAAGGGCGAGCTGCCCACGCAGAAGGAGCTGGAGAACTTCACGTTCAACGTGACCCACCACACGCTGGTGCACGAGAACATCAAGTCCTTCATCGACGGGTTCCGCTACGACGCGCACCCCATGGCCATGCTGGGCTCCACGGTGGCGGCGCTGTCCGCGTTCTACCCGGACGCGAAGAACATCAAGGACGCGCGCAGCCGTGAGATCCAGATCACGCGCCTCATCGCGAAGATGCCCACCCTGGCCGCGTTCTCGTACCGCCACGCCATGGGCCTGCCGTTCGTCTACCCGGACAACGACCTGTCCTACGTCGCCAACTTCCTGGCGATGATCAAGCGCATCGGCACGAGCGCCTTCAAGGTGCACCCCACGCTGGAGAAGGCGCTGGACGTGCTCTTCATCCTGCACGCGGACCACGAGCAGAACTGCTCCACCACGTCCGTGCGCACGGTGGGCTCCTCGCAGGTGGACCCCTACTCCGCGGTCGCCGCGGGCGTGGGCGCGCTCTACGGCCCGCTGCACGGCGGCGCCAACGAGGCGGTGCTCCGCATGCTCCGCGAGATTGGCAGCAAGTCCAACATCCCGGAGTTCATCAAGCAGGTGAAGGGCGGCGAGGGCGAGAAGAAGCTGATGGGCTTCGGCCACCGCGTCTACAAGTCCTACGACCCGCGCGCGAAGGTCATCAAGCGCGTGGCGGACGAGGTCTTCGACGTGACGGGCAAGAACCCGCTGCTGGAGATCGCGCTCGAACTGGAGCGCATCGCGCTCGAGGACGAGTACTTCGTGAAGCGCAAGCTGTACCCGAACGTCGACTTCTACTCGGGCCTCATCTACGAGGCGATGGGCTTCCAGGCGGAGATGTTCCCCGTCCTGTTCGCCATCCCCCGCACGGTGGGCTGGTGCGCGCAGTGGGAGGAGATGGTGACGGACAACGAGCAGAAGATCGCCCGTCCCCGTCAGGTCTTCACCGGCGCCGCGCGCCGCGACTACGTGGCCCAGGACAAGCGCACCCCCGGCGGCAAGTAGTCACCGCGGGCGGTAGCAGCCACTGAAGCACGAAGGGGCGCGGGACTCGAAGCTTGAGTCCCCCGCCCCTTTCGCTTTGCCTAGCCGTGGGCGACGCCAGGCGCGCCTGGCTCGTTGTAGAGCGCTTCGATGGCGTCCGCGTACTTCTGCTCCACCACCTTGCGGCGCATCTTCATGCTGGGCGTGAGCTCGCCACCGTCGATGGAGAACTCCCCCGGCAGCACGCGGAAGCGCTTGATGGTCTCGAAGCGCGACAGCTTCGGGTTCACGTCCCGCTCGAAGGCCTCGTACAGGTGCTGCTGGAGGCGCGCGTCCTTCACCAGCGTGGCCACGTCCTCCGGCCAGCCCTTCTCCCGCGCCAGCTTCCGCACCCGGTCCGGATCCAGCGTCACCAGCGCCACCAGGTAGTTGCGCCGGTCCCCCACCACCAGCGCGTGCCCCACGGGGGACACGCCCTTGAGCAGCTCTTCGATATTGGCGGGCGACGTCTTCTTGCCGCCGGAGGTGACGATGATCTCCTTCTTGCGCCCGGTGATGCGCAGGAAGCCCTCGGAATCCAGCTGCCCCACGTCGCCCGTGTGCAGCCACCCGTCCGCCAGCAGCTCCTGCGTGGCCTCCGGGTTGCGGTGGTAGCCCAGGCACACGTTGCCGCCCTGGACGAGGATCTCCCCGTCCTGTGCGATGCGCACCTCCACGCCCAGCATGGGGCGGCCCACCGTGCCCATCCGGGCGCACTCGGCGGTGCTCACCGTGGCGGGGCCGGACACCTCCGTCATGCCCCACACTTCCAAGAGGACGACGTCGATGGAGGCGAAGAAGTCCAGCACGTCCCGGCCAATGGGCGCCGCGGAGGTGGAGAACAGCTTCGCCTTCTCCAGGCCGATGCGCGTCTTCAACGGCTCGAACACCAGCCGCTTGGCCAGCGCGAACTTGGCCTCCATGAACGACGGGACGCGCTCCTGGCTCAGGACGCGCGTGTTGCGCTCCAGCGCCGTGGCGCGGGCCCACTCCACCAGCCGGCGCTTCAGGGGTGGCTGCGCGGCCAGGCCCTCCTCCGCCTTCGTCTTGAACTTCTCCCAGACGCGCGGCACCGCGAAGAAGACGGTGGGGCGCACCTCCGTGAGGTTCTTGCCCAGGGCGTCCAGCGAGTCCGCGAAGTACACCTGCGTGCCCATGAGCAGCGGGCTGTGCAGGGAGACGATCTGCTCCGCGATGTGGGACAGCGGCAGGTACGACACCAGCCGCTCGTCCTCCATGTCATGGAAGCCCATGGTGTCGCCCAGCTGCTTCGACGTCCAGGCGAGGTTGCGGTGGCTGAGCGCCACGCCCTTGGGCTGGCCGGTGGTACCGGACGTGTAGATGAGCGTGGCCAACGCGTCCGGGTGGAGCGCGTGGACGCCGTCCCAGTAGGGGGCTTCATCCGCCTTCGCGCCAGAGGCCAGCACGTCCGCGTAGCGCAGCACGCCTTCGGGCAGCGGCGTGGGCGCGTCCATCACGATGAGGTGCTGGAGCGCGGGCAGCCGCTTCTGGACCTCCAGGCCGGTGGCCAGGTGCTTCGCGTTCTCCACCAGGAGGAAGCGCGCCTCGCAGTGGCCCAGGATGTAGACGAGCTGGTCCACACTGCTGGTGGTGTAGAGCCCCACCGGGATGCCGCCCAGGGACATGGCCCCCAGGTCCGCGACGTGCCACGCCTCGCGGTTGAAGCTCAGGATGCCCAGCGGGTCGCCTTCCTGAAACCCCAGCGCGTGCAGCCCCAGGGCGAAGCGCTTGACGCGCTGGGCATAGTCGAACCACGAGGTGGGGACATAGGCGCCTCCATGGCGAGACCAGAGCGCCGGGCGGTGTTCCAGCCGCGCGGCCTGGTCATGGAGCGCATGCAGCATCGTCTTGGGCAGGTCCATCTGGCGAAACGTAGTGGAAGCTCCCCGCCCGTTCCACGTCCCCGCGTCTCAGGCGTTGACAGCATGTTCACCAGCTTTGTATGCCGCGCCCGACCATGAGCATCGACTTCACCTGTCAGAAGTGCGAGGCCAGCTTCGAGTTGGAAGCCCAGGACCTCATCGAGGGGACGGAGAAGATTGTCTGCCCCCACTGCGACGCGAAGGCGCCCGCCAACCTCTCCGAGGACTTCGTCGCCGCGCTCACGGAGATGCGCGCGCAGATCGCCATCCTGAGCAAGAAGTTCGCGGTGACGATGACGCTCGAAGCCGAGGAGCTCGAGGACGAACTCGACGACGAGGACGAAGACGAGGAAGAGTCCGACGACGACGAGGATGACGACGAGGACGAGGACGAGGACGACGAAGAGTCCGAGGACGACGAGGACTACGACGACGAAGAGCCCGAGGACGGCGACCGCTAGTCGCCTGGCGCCCCTTGTTCCCGGCTGCCCGCCCGCCCTCCAACCGGGTGGGCCAGGGCCCGGGGGCTGCTCGCGACGGCGTGGGGGCGGTGCCCTCCCGGTGAAGGGGGAGGTGCGTAGCTTAGGGATGTGAAAACGTCCAACCGCGCCAACTTCTTCGTCGCTCCGTTCACGGCTGTGGTGCTGGCGCTGGGGGGAGCGTTGTTCCTCCCCGCGTTCGGGATCCCCGGCGCCAACGCCGCCGCAGACTCAGCGGCGGCAGGCAAAGAGAGGCCCTGCATCACGGAGAAGGGCAGCGACCCCAAGGCCTGCTCGGAGCTGGTGGAGCTGGAAGTGAAGGACGTGGTGCCCTTGATGGAGGCGCAGACGCACGCCGTCGTGCTGACCACCAAGGACGGGGAGACGGTGCTGCCCCTCTTCGTGGACGAGGGCGCGGCGGTCTCCATCGCCTTCCGCCTCGCGGAGCGTCCGCCCCCGCAGCCCTTGTCGCAGGACCTGCTGGACGACGTGGTGAACAAGCTGGGCGGCAAGGTGACCGAGGTCCGCATCGACGACCTGCGCGACAACGTCTACTCCGGCCGCGTCTTCCTCCAGCAGGGCAAGAAGGAGCTGGCGCTGGACGCGCGCCCTTCGGACTCCATCGCCATGGCCATGCACAGCCAGGCCCGCATCCGCGTGACGCGCAAGGTGCTGACCATGGCGGGCATCACCCGCTCGGAGATTGAAGCCCTCCAGAAGCAGCAGGACCTGGGCGTGGGCGGCAGCGGCGGCCTGGGTGAAGAGGACATGGGTCCCCTGCCCCCGCCGCCTCCCATGGGCCCCAGCGCCGGCAACCCGAAGCCTCACTCGGAGGACATCGGCATGGACCACTCCACGCGCCCGCTGATGGAGCCCATGGGCAAGGGCCAGGAGATCGACCTGTAGGCGTCCGCGAAAAGGCCTGCCTGGAACCTGGAACGAAAAAAGCCCGGCCCCCCCTCCCAGGGTAGCCGGGCTTTCTTCGTCTCAAGCGTCTGAGAGCCACGAATGGCGTACGCCGGCCTGCGGTAACTTTCCGTCCAGCGCGTGAAGCGAAGAGTTAGTCCTTCGGGCGCAAGCCTGTCAAGACGCCCACCCCGTGGCGCTAGGATGGGCCGCCTTATGCGCAAGGCGAAGATCATCTGCACGCTGGGTCCGGCTTCGGACTCCAAGGAAGTCATCGAGGGGCTGGTGAAGGCGGGCATGAACGTGGCCCGGCTCAACTTCTCCCACGGAACGCACGACGAGCACCGCCAGCGCGTCCAGCGCATCCGCGCGGTGTCGAAGAAGCTGGGCGTGCCGGTGGCCATCCTCCAGGACGTGCAGGGCCCCAAGGTGCGCCTGGGGCGCTTCGAGGGCGGCCAGCTGATGGTGGCGGCCGGCGACACGGTGACGGTGACGACGCGCGCGGTGCTGGGCCAGGGGAAAGTCATCCCCACCCCGGTGCGCACGCTGCCCCGGGACGTGGAGAAGGGCCACGAGGTGCTCCTGGACGACGGCCGGGTGCGCCTGCGCGTGCTGAAGGTGAGCGGCCAGGACGTGTCCTGCCGCGTGGAGGTGGGTGGCCTGCTCAAGGACCACAAGGGGCTCAACCTGCCCGGTACCGCCATGTCGGTGCCCACGCTGACGGAGAAGGACAAGGTGGACCTGGCGTTCGGCCAGGAGGTGGGCGTGGACTACGTGGCGCTGTCCTTCGTGCGCTCCGCCCAGGACGTGCGCCAGGCGCGGACGCTGGTGGCGAAGGGCAAGACGCCCATCATCTCCAAGATTGAAAAGCCCCAGGCAGTGGAGAACCTGGAGTCCATCGCCGCGGAGTCGGACGGGGTGATGGTGGCCCGCGGCGACCTGGGCGTGGAGATGCCACTGGAGCAGCTGCCGGCCATCCAGAAGCGCACCGTGCGGGAGGTCAACCGCATGGGCGGCATCGTCATCGTCGCCACGGAGATGCTGGAGAGCATGGTGCTCAACGCCCGGCCCACGCGCGCGGAGGTGTCGGACGTGGCCAACGCCATCCTCGACGGCGCGGACGCGGTGATGCTCTCCGGGGAAACGGCCGCGGGCCGCTACCCCGTGGACGCGGTGGCCACCATGGCGCGCATCGTGGAGGAGACGGAGCGCACCGGCGTCATCACCCTGCCCCACTCCCCCTTCGAGCGCTCCGAGGACCTGGGCACCGGCGTCGCCGCGGCGGCGGTGGCCGCGTCCCGGCAGCTGAACATCGGGACCATCATCGCGTACACGGAGAGCGGCCACTCCGCGCGGCTCATCTCCGAGTTCCGTCCCGGCGCGCGCATCCTCGGCCTGACACCCAACGCGGACACGGTGAACCGGATGGCGCTGTACTGGGGCGTGACGGGCCACATGGTGAAGCGCGTCAGCACCACGGAGGCCATGCTCAAGCAGGTGCGCCGGCTCTGCCAGGAGCTGCGCTTCTGCGAACCGGGCGCGCCCTTCATCCTGGTGGCCGGCGTGCCGCTCAACGTGCCGGGCAACACCAACATGATGAGCATCCACCGCATCTGAAAGAGCCCGCGGTGGAGGCTTCCGGGCAGCAGGCCTACAGGACCTTCTGCTCGAAGTCGTAGATCTTCTCCACGGACAGCTGGCGGTAGCGCTCCACGTTGAGGGCCCGGCGGGCGCACTCCCACACCAGGTCCTTGGCGGGGCGCTCCGGCTCCTTCTTCTTGCGGCGCTTCACCTCGGCCTTGATGGACTTGAGGGCCAGCGCCGGGTGGTAGCAGAAGGCGGAGGAGAACAGCAGGTGGCCGCCGAAGGGCACCAGGCGCGCCTCCAGCACGTCCCCCGTCTCCAGGCCCGCGATGTGGCGGCGCTCCGTCACGTCGAAGTCCTTGCCGGAGAAGAGCTCGCGCAGGCGCACCATGCCCTTGGCCAGCTTGCGCACCTCGAAGAGGCCGTGGACCGTCTCCGTGAAGCTGCGGAAGGCGTTGGCCTCCTCGGGCGGAGCGGACTGCAGGCGCTGCTCGTACAGCTCCGCGGCCGGCGTCTTGCCCGTGAGCGGCGAGACGCGGTCGTAGAGGTAGTAGTCCAGGAACGACGCCATCCGCAGCTCGAAGAGCTTGTCGTCCTCGAAGACTTCTCCGGTGAGACGGAAGTACTCCGCCTTGGCCTCCAGGAGGTCCGGCTTGCGCGCCTCCGAGCTGCCGAAGGCGATGAGCTGGTCCAGGTAGGGCTGGTACGACATCGGGGTCAGCGCGGTGTCCATGGCCGGTGCGTGCCTCTTCCTACGAACCCGCCATCAGCGTCGCGAAGCGGCTGAACAGGTAGCGCGCGTCGTGAGGGCCGGGCGAAGCCTCGGGGTGGTACTGCACGCTGAAGGCCCGCGCGTCCGGAACGGCCAGGCCCTCCACCGTGCCGTCATTCAGGTTGATGTGCGTGACGACGGCCTTGCCCTTGAGGCTGGCGTCGTCCACCGCGAAGCCGTGGTTCTGCGCGGTGATCTCCACCTTGCCCGTCGTGAGGTCCTTCACGGGCTGGTTGCCGCCGCGGTGGCCGAACTTCATCTTGTACGTCCGGCCGCCCAGGGCCAGCGCCATGATCTGATGCCCCAGGCAGATGCCGAACACCGGCACCTTGCCCAGCAGCGCCGCCACCGTGCGGTCCGCGCCCTTCACCGCGGCCGGGTCGCCCGGGCCGTTGGCCAGGAAGACGCCGTGCGGCTTCTTCGCCAGCACCTGCTCCGCCGTGAAGTGGGAGGGCACCACCGTCACGCGGCAGCCCACGTCCACCAGGTACTGGAGCATGGAGCGCTTGAGGCCGTAGTCGTACGCGACGACGTCGAACTTCAGCTCCGGCTCCGGGCGCTTGTCACCGGTGGCCAGGAACACGTCCGGCGACGGCGTGGTGAAGAGGTAGGGCTCCTTGCAGGACACGCCCGTGGCCAGGTCCAGGCCCTCCATGCCCACGGCGGTGCGCGCGCGCTCGGACAGGGCGGCGGCGGTCACGTTCTCCGTGGAGATGATGCCCGTCTGCGCGCCGTGCGTGCGCAGGTGGCGCACCAGCCGGCGGGTGTCCACTCCTTCAATGCCCACGCGGCCGTGGCGCGCGAGGTACGCGTCCAGCGTCTCCTGCGAGCGCCAGTTGGAGGGCGTCTTCGTCAGCGAGCGCACCACCATGCCCACCGCGTGCGGCAGTCCCGCCTCCTCGTCCGCCGCGTTCGCCCCGATGTTGCCCATCTCCGGGTACGCCATGGTGACGATCTGCCCCACGTACGAGGGATCCGTGAGGATCTCCTGGTAGCCGTACATGGACGTGTTGAAGACCACTTCGCCCACCGTCTCGCCGGAAGCGCCAAAGGCGCGTCCCTCGAACGTGGTGCCATCCGCCAGTGCGAGCACCGCCCGCTTCGTCATCACCGCGACTCCTTGAGCTGACCGTCCTCGAACACACACCGGCCGCCCACCCACGTCTGCGTCACGCGACCCTTCAGCGTGCGCCCGTGGAAGGGCGTGTTGCGACTGCGGGAATAGAACCGGTGGGCATCCACCGTCCACTCCTCCGAAGGGGACAAAAGAGTGATGTCCGCCGGGGCACCAGGCGCCAGGTGACCGCCCGGCAGGCCGAATACCCTCGCCGGCCCGTCCGACAGGAGCTCCACCGCCCGGCGCGGGGTGAGCACGCCCTCGTGCACCAGCGCCAGCGTGAGCCCCAGGGCCGTCTCCAGCCCGACGATGCCGTTGATGCCCTTCTCGAACTCCACCAGCTTGTCGGACACACCGTGCGGCGCGTGGTCCGTGGCGATGGCGTCCACCGTGCCGTCCACCAGCGCCTCGCGCAGCGCCTTCACGTCCACGTCACTGCGCAGGGGCGGCGCCATCTTCGCGTGGGTGTCGTAATCCCCCACCGCCCGGTCATCCAGGGTGAAGTGGTGCGGCGCCACCTCGCAGGTGACGCGCAGGCCGCGCTTCTTCGCCTCGCGGATGAGCCGCACGCTGCCCTCACAGGACACGTGCGCCACGTGCAGCCGCCCCTTCGTCTCCTCCAGGAGCACCAGGTCGCGCGCCACCATGGCCACCTCCGCGGAGGACGGAATCCCGCGCAGGCCCAGCCGCGTGGACGTGGCGCCCTCGTGCATGGCACCGCCGGCGGACAGGGTGAGGTCCTCCTCGTGCACCATCACCGGCACGTCGAACTGGGTGGCGTACTGGAGCACCCGGCGCATCAGGCTCGCGTTCATCACCGGGCGGCCGTCGTCGGTGAGGGCCACGCAGCCGGCGCCAATCAGCTCGCCTGCCTCCGACAGCTCCTCGCCCTTGAGCCCCTTGGTGATGGCGCCGGCCGGGTACACGTGGCACAGGTCCGCGTCCCGGGCGCGCGACAGCACCAGCTCCGTGACGAGCGCGCTGTCGTTCACCACCTTGGTGTTGGGCATGGCCACCACGCCGGTGAAGCCGCCCGCCACCGCCGCGCGGCAGCCGGTGAGGACCGTCTCCTTGCCCTCTTCTCCCGGCTCGCGCAGGTGCACGTGCAGGTCGATGAAGCCCGGCACCAGCCACTTGTCGGTGGCGTCCACCACCCGCGCGTCCTTGGGCGCGGGCAGCGGGCCTTCTGACACCTGGGCCACCCGGCCGTCCGTCACGAGGACGTCACGAACGCCGTCCACGCCATTGCGCGGGTCGATGACGCGCGCCCGCTGGAAGAGCACCGTGGTCATGATGCGCACGCCTCCAGGACGGCCCGGCGCACCGCGACGCCGTTGGCCACCTGCTCCAGGATGACGCTGCGAGGCCCGTCCGCCACCACCGGCGACAACTCCACGCCGCGGTTGATGGGGCCCGGGTGCAGCACGAGGGCTTCCGGCCTCATCCGCTCCGCGCGGGCGGGCGTGATACCGAACAGCCGCGAGTACTCCCGCTGGGACGGCAGGAAGGCTTCCGACATGCGCTCCGTCTGCAGCCTCAGGCACATCACCGCGTCCGCCTGGGGCAGCACGGCGTCCAGCTGATGCGTCACCTCTCCGCCCATCTCCTCCAGCCCTGGCGGCAGGAGGGTGGGCGGTCCGCAGAGCACGACCCGGGCCCCCAGCGCCTTCAGGCACAGGAGGTTGGAGCGCGCCACGCGGCTGTGCAGCACGTCACCGACAATCAGCACCGTACGCCCGTCCAGGCGGCCCCAGCGCTGGCGCAGGGTGAAGGCGTCCAGCAGGGCCTGGGACGGGTGCTCATGCGCGCCGTCGCCCGCGTTGACCACCGCGCACTTCACGTGGCGGGCCACGAGCCCCGGCGCGCCGGAGGAGCGGTGGCGGATGACGATGACCGCCGGCCCCATGGCTTCGATGTTGCGCGCGGTGTCCAGGAGCGTCTCCCCCTTGGACACGGAGGAGCCCGCGTAGCTCCAGTTGAGGACGTCCGCGCCCAGCTTCCGCGCGGCCACCTCGAAGGAGGAGCGCGTCCGGGTGGAGTCCTCGAAGAAGAGGTTCGCCACGACGCGGCCCCGCAGAACGTGCGAGGCATCCGGTCCGCCGGGCAGGTGAGCCTGGGCGCGGTCGAGCAGTGCTTCCAGCTCGTCCCGCCGCCAGCCTGCGATTCCGAGAAGATGTCTCATGGGCCGGGGCCGCCGCGTACCGCGCGCCGCACGTTGCGTCAAGCACGGCGCGTGGCGGCGACCCGTCCAGCGTCCGTCAGCGCACCGGTTCGAAGAAGCGGTCGACCCTCAGGCCCGTGCCGCCGAACAGATTGCCCAGCAGGCCGCCCCAACCGAGCGACAGCCAGACGACCATGGCCTTGCCCTTGATGTGGCCGTACGGCACGTAGGCGACCTCGGCGCCGCCCGGGCCGCCCAGGTTGTAGCGGCTGTCCGCGCTGTTGTCCCGGTTGTCGCCCATCACGAAGACGCTGTTGGCGGGCACCGTGTAGGGGCCCTCGTGCTCGCGGCCCGGCAGGCGCATGGGGTGCTGGAGCGACGAGTGCACCACGCCGCCCAGGTTCTCGCGGTAGAGCACCTCTTCCTGGTCGAACCAGCGGCCCGTCAGGTCGTCCTGGTTGTGCACCACGTAGTCCGGCGTCACCAGCGTGCGCGGCTGCGGCTCGCCGTTGATGCGCACCACCCCGTCGACGATCTCCACCGTGTCGCCGGGGATGCCGATGACGCGCTTGATGAAGTCCTTGGACTCGTCCACCGGGTTGTTGAAGACGATGACGTCCCCGCGCATGGGCTCCCGCACGATGCGGAACGGGACGAAGTTCGTGTACGGGATGCGCACCCCGTAGATGAACTTGTTCACGAAGACCTGATCGCCAATCTGCAGCGTGGGCAGCATGGAGCCGGACGGGATGCGGTACGGCTCGATCAGCACCGTGCGGATGATCACCGCGATGAGCAGCGCCTTGCCGAAGCCGCCCAGGAAGTCCCACACGGACTGCTTGCGGTACGCGCCCAGGTGCTCCTGGGTGAGCTTCTCCAGCGCCTGCGTCTCCGTGCGCAGCAGCTCCGCGTTGGCCGCCACGGACGCGGACTCCACGCGCAGGGCCTGCTCGGTGATGCGCTCCGCCACGGCCGGGGACACCTTCGTCCCCAGGCGCGCGAGGATGCGCTCGTCCTCGGAGATGAGCTCGTGCGCCTCGTGGCGCAGCGTGCGCAGCAGCGATTCCTTCCGGGAGGCGTTGCGCCACACCAGCAGGCCCACGAAGGCCAGCACCATCAGCAGGCCGAAGCCCTTGATCAGCGGCTGGGCCCAGGACGCGGTGCCGGGCGCCATCTCAATCAACGTGACGTAGGGGATGAACGCCAGGCCCACACCGCACAGCGGAGCCCAGAGGCTGGTGAGCAGCTCGCGCCACATCAGCTGGCGGCGAGCCTTGAGCTGCTCCGGAGTGCGGCGCGCGGCCATGGCCGCTCCCAGCTTCATGGAAGGACTGGCCGTGCTCATAGGGCTTACTGCTCCGTCTTGAGGACCGCGAGGAAGGCTTCCTGCGGAATCTCCACCGTGCCCACCTGCTTCATGCGCTTCTTGCCCTCCTTCTGCTTCTCCAGGAGCTTGCGCTTGCGGCTGATGTCGCCGCCGTAGCACTTGGCAAGGACGTTCTTGCGCATGGCGGAGATCGTCTCGCGGGAGATGATCTTCGCGCCGATGGCGGCCTGGATGGCCACCTCGTACATCTGCTTGGGAATCACTTCCTTGAGCTTCTCGCAGACCTCGCGGCCACGCAGGTACGCGCGCTCGCGGTGCACGATGACGGAGAGCGCATCCACCGGCTCCCCGTTGATGAGGATGTCCAGCTTCGCGAGGTCCGCCTCCGCGTAGGAGGACAGCTCATAGTCCAGGCTCGCGTAGCCGCGCGACACGCTCTTCAGGCGGTCGAAGAAGTCGAAGACGACTTCCGCCATGGGCATCTCGTACGTCACCTGCACGCGGGTGCCGCTGGAGCCCAGGTACTTCATGTCCTTCTGCACGCCACGCCGGTCCTGGCACAGCTTCAGGATGGCGCCCAGGTGCTCGTTGGGCACGTGGATGTGACAGGTGAGGATGGGCTCCTCGAACTTGGTGATGTTCTGCGTCGGCGGCAGCTTCGCCGGGTTGTCCACCAGGAGCACTTCATCCTTGGTGGTGGTGATGCGGTAGACCACCGACGGGGCCGTCGTGATCAGGTTGAGGTTGTACTCGCGCTCCAGGCGCTCCTGGACGATCTCCATGTGGAGCAGGCCCAGGTAGCCGCAGCGGAAGCCGAACCCCAGCGCCGTGGACGACTCCGGCTCGTAGGTGAAGGCGGAGTCGTTGAGCGTGAGCTTCGCCAGCGCGTCGCGCAGGTTCTCGTAGTCGGACGAGTCCACCGGGAAGATGCCGGAGAACACCATCGGCTTGACTTCCTTGAAGCCCGGGAAGGGCTGCTCGGTGGGCCGCGCCTCCTCCGTCACGGTGTCGCCGACCTTCGCGTCCTGCAGCTCCTTCACGTTCGCGACGAGGACACCCACCTCGCCCGCCATGAGCTGCGTCACCGGGCGCGAGAACGGGCTGAACACGCCCAGCTCCTGCACCTCGAAGACCTTGTTGTTGCTGAACATCTTGATCTTCTGCTTCAGCTTCAGCGTGCCTTCCAGCACGCGCACCAGCGTCACCACGCCCCGGTAGTTGTCGTACCAGGAGTCGAAGATGAGCGCCTTGAGCGGCGCGGACGGCGAACCCGTGGGCGGCGGCACGCGCTTGACCACCGACTCCAGGATGTCGTGGATGCCGATGCCCTCCTTCGCGGAGGCCGGCACCGCGACGGACGCGTCGATGCCGATGACGTCTTCAATCTCCCCGCGCGTGCGCTCCACGTCCGCGGAGGGCAGGTCGATCTTGTTGATGACCGGGATGATCTCCAGCTCGTGTTCCAACGCCATGTAGACGTTGGCGAGCGTCTGCGCCTCCACGCCCTGCGTCGCGTCCACGACGAGCAGCGCGCCCTCGCACGCGGCGAGGCTGCGGCTCACCTCGTAGGCGAAGTCCACGTGTCCCGGCGTGTCGATGAGGTTGAGGACGTAGTTCTGGCCGTCCTTGGCGGTGTACGTCATCCGCACGGACTGGGCCTTGATGGTGATGCCCCGCTCTCGCTCGATGTCCATGTTGTCGAGGAACTGGGCCTGCGCCTCACGCTTGGTCAGCGTGCCTGTCTTCTCCAGGAGGCGGTCGGCCAGCGTCGACTTTCCATGGTCGATGTGGGCGATGATGCAGAAGTTGCGGATGTGCGCGTTTTCAGCCGGCATGGTCAGGGCGCTCGTCGGTCGCGAAGCGGGCGTAGGTAACACCGAACCGCCTGAAAATCCACGACCGGCGCACACCTGCCCGCCGGGCACTCCACCCGCCTGACGCCCCGCATTCCCCCCGGCATCCAGGCCGGGGGGACTTGAGCGGCGCGACGACGGCCCGGACTCAGCCCCGGACGCGGACGGGACCCGCGGCCTGGTCGCGGAAGAACTGGAGCGTGTGGCGCAGGCCCTCCGCCAGCTGCACGGACGGCTCCCAGCCCAGCACCTTCTTCGCGTGCGCCGCGTCGATGCAGGAGCGCAGCTGCTCGCCCGGCTTGCCCGGCGCGTGCGCGGCCTTCAGCGAGCTGCCGCCGGCCTCCGCGATGAGCTCGTAGAGCCGGTTGATGTCCGTCTCCACGCCGGTGCCGATGTTCGCGGCGCCCACGTAGTCGCTCTGGAAGGCCAGGTAGTTGGCGCGGGCCACGTCCGGGCCGAAGACGAAGTCACGCGTCTGCTTGCCCTCGCCGTAGATGGTGCAGCCCTGCCCCGCGATGACGCGCTGGCTGAAGATGGCCACCACGCCGGCCTCGCCGTGCGGGTTCTGCCGGGGGCCGTACACGTTGGCGTACCGCAGGGCGACGTACGGCAGGCCGTACTGCGCGCGGTAGTAACCCAGGTACAGCTCGCCCGCCGCCTTGGAGACGCCGTAGGGCGACACCGGCCGCTGGGGGTGGTCTTCCCGGGCGGGGAAGTAATCCTGCTCGCCGTAGATGGCGCCGCCGGTGGAGCTGAAGATGACCTTCTTCACGCCGGACTGGCGCGCGGCCTCCAGCAGGTTCGTCATGCCGCGGATGTTCACGTCCGCGTCGAAGCCGGGGTCCTCCACGCTGCGGCGCACGTCCATCTGGGCGGCCAGGTGACAGAGCACCTGGGGCTTCTCCGTGCGGATGAGCTCCGCGGCTTCCGGGCTCCGGATGTCGTGCACGGCCAGCCGTACGCGCGGATCCAGGTTCTCCTTCTTGCCGCTCGACAGGTTGTCCAGCGCGATGACCTCGTGGCCATTGCGCAGGAACTCATCGCACACGTGCGAGCCGATGAAGCCCGCGCCGCCCGTTACCAGGACTTTCACGCCGTTCTCCCCAGGCCCGGCCGCCACGAGGGCCGGGCCGACTACCTCGCGTTCACTCGCGCGCGGCCAACCTAAGTCCCAGAGGGGCGAGCGGCAACCTCACGGAAGTAGGCGATGGTGTCCCGCAGACCATCTTCCAACTTCACCTTGGGCTCCCACCCCAGCAGCGTTCGCGCGCGGGTGATGTCCGGCTGACGCTGCTTCGGATCATCCTTGGGCAGCGGGTGGTAGACGATCTGCCTACCCCCACCGGCCGCTTCGCGCACGGCCTCCGCGAACTGCTTGATGGTCATCTCGCGCGGGTTGCCGATGTTCACCGGGCCCCGGACGTCCGACAGCACCAGCCGCACCAGGCCGTCCACCAGGTCCTTCACGTAGCAGAACGAGCGCGTCTGGCTGCCGTCCCCGAAGACGCTGAAGTCCTCGCCCTTGAGCGCCTGGCCCACGAAGGCGGGCACCACGCGGCCGTCGTTGAGGCGCATGCGCGGGCCGTAGGTGTTGAAGATGCGCACGATGCGGACGTTCACGCCGCGGCTGCGCTCGTACGCGGCGCTGATGGCCTCCGAGTAGCGCTTGGCCTCGTCGTACACCGAGCGCGGGCCAATGGGATTCACGTTGCCCCAGTAATCCTCCTTCTGGGGGTGCACCAGCGGGTCGCCGTACACTTCCGACGTGGAGGCCATGAGGAACACGGCCTTCTTCTTCTCCGCCAGCTTCAGCGCGTTCTCCGTGCCGATGGAGCCCACGCGCAGGGTTTCGATGGGGAGGTTCGCGTAGTCGATGGGCGAAGCGGGCGAGGCCAGGTTGAGGACGAAGTCCACCGGCCCGTCCACCTCCAGGCCCTCGGTGATGTCCTGGTTCACGAACTGGAAGCCCGCGCGCGGCTTGAGCGTGCGGACGTTCGCCTCATTGCCCGTGATGAGGTTGTCCACCGCGAGGACGGACTCCGCGCCGTCGTCCAGCAGCCGCTCACACAGATGCGAGCCCACGAATCCGGCCCCACCCAACACCACCGCCCGCTTGCCACGCATGCTCGTCACGTCACGCCTCGTTCGTCAGGAGAGTTCGTCGAAGGTTGCCTGGCCCGGCAGCTGCGCTTTGTACTTCTCCAGCACCAGGTCGATGCCCTGCCGGATGTACTCGGCCACGGGCACCTTCGACTTCTGGTTCAGCGCCTTGAGCAGTTCGTTCTGCTCCGGAGTGATGTAGATGGTGGTGCTGACTTTCTTTCGGGCCATGGCGATACGTGAAAATATATGGAATGACGTGGCCTGCGAAAGCACGGAAGTGAAGCGGCGCGAACATGGCGCCCCACCTGCTCGGGAGGCATCTTGGCTTCTAGCAACCGTTTGATTTTCCTGGGCTTCCTGGCAGTGGGTGCGCTCTCCGGCTGCGCCTCCCAGAAGGCCGCGGAGACTCCTGACGCAGCGCGTAAGCGCCCGGAGGCGGAGGGCGTCCGAGGGAAACAGGACCCGGGGGAGACCGTCACGGAGCTGGACGCCAACGGCGACGGCCGCACGGACGTCTGGGAGTACCGGCTCAAGGACGTGCTGGTGCGCAAGGAGCTGGACCTGAACTGGGACGGCCGCGTGGACGTCACCCAGTACCTGGATCCGCAGGGCGCGAAGGTCCGTGAGGTGATGGACCTGGACTACGACGGCAAGGTGGACGCCACGTACCACTACGCCGAGGGCAAGCGCACGAAGGGCGAGCGCGACCTGGACGGCGACGGCCGGCCGGACTCGTGGCTGTACTACGAGAACGACACGCTCGTGCGGAAGGAGCGCGACGCGAACCACGATGGCCGGGTGGACTACTGGGAGTACTGGGAGAACGGCCAGGTGGATCGCATTGGCGAGGACCTGGACGGCGACGGCACCGTGGACCAGTGGACCCGCAATCCGAACGCGGCGGCGAAGTCCAAGGAGTGACGTCGGAGGCCCGGCCGGCGCACCGTGAAGGCGCGCCAGCGGGCTTCACGGCGGGGACTACGGGGCGCTGGTGCCCGTGCGCCCGTAGGAGTCCTCCAGGCGCACCACGTCATTCAGCTCGGGGGTGCTGACCTCGAGGATGTCGCAGTCGGTGATGGCGACCATGCGGTGCTTGGTCAGCGGCTTGATGTGGTAGCTCTCACCGGGGTTCATCTCCTTCTCGATGAGGCCCTGGCCCTCGTCCACGACGAAGAGGAGCTTGCCGCTCTGGACGTGGATGGTCTCGTCCTTCACGTTGTGGAACTGGAGGCTCAGCTTGTGGCCGGCCTTCACGTGCAGGAGCTTGCCCACGTAGCGCTCCGTGTGGGCCCAGATGAGCTCGTGGCCCCAGGGCTTCTCCACCCGCTTCGTCGTCGTCATTTGCTTCGTCTCTTCCTTGCCCAGCAGCGCTAGTTCGTGCCGGCCACGTACGCGTCGAGCTGGGTCTCGCGCTTGAAGTCCGTCAGGTACCGACCCGCGGCTTCCTTGCTGGCGAAGCTGCCCATCCGGACGCGGTACCAGGTGCCCTTTCCGGGCACCTCCGCCGTCAGGATATAGGGGGCATAGCCCTTGTCGCGCAACCGCGCGGCGAAACGGTCGGCGTCCTGGCGGCTCTGGAAGGCGGAGAGCTGGAGCGTGAACGCCCCACCCTTCACGGCCTCGGACGGACGCGGCGGCTCCGCGGGGAGCGCCTGGGCCCGGGCGATGGCCTCCTTCATGCCTCCGTCACGCGCGGCGGTGCGGGTGGCGACCGGCGTCTCCTCCACCTTTCCCTTCACCGGCTCCACCACCTTGGGCTCCGGCTTCGCGGCGGCGACCTTGGCGGGCTCTTCGACCTTGGGCTCCGGCTTCGGCTCCGGCTTCGCGAGCGGCTTGCCGTTGGCGATGGCGTCCTCCTCGGCGGCGTCCATCGCGGGCAGCTCGCCCGTGTCGGGGTCCGGCGTGGGGGCCAGGGCGGCGGGCTTCGCCGCGGGCTTGGGCTCCGGCTTCACCTCGGGCTTCGCGGCGGCGGCGACCTTGGGGGCCTCCGGCTTCGCGGCGGGCTTGGGCATCGGCGGCAGGGGCTCCGAGCCCGTCTTGCGGGTGAGCTCGTCCGGGAAGGTGAGCGGCGGATCCTGGCGCGCGTCGTTGAGGACCTGCGCGTTGGCGTCCAGCGCGGAGAGCAGGTCCGGGGCCTCGGCCGTCTGCGCGTCGCTGGAGAGCTTCTTGCCCACCACCACGCCCAGCACGAACACGGCGCCCATCACGACGATGCCGGCGATCAACAGGCTGACGATCTGCCGGTTGTCCAGCGAGACGTCGAACTTCTCCTTCATCCGATGGGCGTCACGCATGGCGGGGCAGACCTCGATCGCGCGCTCACGGCCCGTGTAACGGCCTGTAGCGACAGCGTGCGCGCAAGCTACGCCCCACCCCCAGGCGGGTCAAATTCGCGGAGGCAGTGGAACACGCGGCGCGCGCGAGGCCGGAAGTCCGGCCCCGGCTGCATCAGTGGATGACGGAGGACGCGTCAGGTCGGCTCAGACGATCCACCCGCCGCCGAGCACGCGATCCCGGTCGTAGACCACCGCGGCCTGCCCCGGCGTGACGGCGCGCGCGGGCTCGTCGAGCTTCACGGACACCAGCCCGTGCTGCGAGATGTGGATCCGTCCCGGTGCGCCCGCGTGGCGGTGACGGATCCGGACCTCCACGGCCTGTTCGGGCGGAGGCGGACCGTCCACCCAGTGCGGCTGGAGCAGGCCAAACTGCGCGCGGCCGGTGCCCTCCGCGGGGCCCACGACGACGCGGTTCGTCTCCGGCTCCAGGCGCTGCACGTAGCGCACTTCGCCGCCGCCCAGGTTGAGGCCCTTGCGCTGCCCCACCGTGAAGCGGTGGATGCCGTTGTGCGTGCCCAGCACCTTGCCCTCCGGATCCACGACCTCACCGGACGGCTGGGGGCCGGCGACCTTCTCCACGAACCCGGCGTAGTCGCCGTCCGGCACGAAGCAGATCTCCATGCTCTCCGGCTTGTGGGTGGTGGGCAGGTTGTGGCGCTCGGCGACGGCGCGCACCTCCGGCTTGGTGAGGTGGCCCACGGGGAAGAGGACGTCCTTCAGCTCCTCCTGGCCCAGGGTGAAGAGGAAGTAGCTCTGGTCCTTGGCGGCGTCCACGGCGCGGCGCAGGTGGAAGCGGCCGTCCACCTCCTCCACCTGGGCGTAGTGGCCCGTGGCGAGCCGGGCGCCCAGGGCGCGCGCGCGCTTGAGGAGGAAGTTGAACTTCACGTCGCGGTTGCAGCTCACGCACGGGATGGGCGTCTTGCCGCCCAGGTACGACTGGACGAACGGGTTGACGACCCGGTCCTGGAAGATCTCCTCGGCGTTGGCCACGTAGAACGGGATGCCCAGCGTCTGGGCCACCGCGCGGGCATCGTCGATGTCGTCCGGACTGCAGCAGCTGCCACACTTCGCGGCGCCCTCGTAGGACCAGACGCGCAGGGTGATGCCGATGACCTCGTGGCCCTGCTCCTTGAGCAGGGCGGCGGCGGCCGAGGAATCCACTCCGCCACTCATTGCAACGACGACTCGCATGGGGCTCCTTCCTACACGCCCCCAGGCCGCGACGCACGGCCGGAGGCGCTCCGGGCCCCCTCCCCTGCCCTCCGGCCGGGAAGAGGCCCCCGTGTCATGAACCGCGCGCCGCCCAGGCCGTGAGCAGGGAGCGGAGCGCGTCCGCGGTGTTCAGCGACGGGTCATCGAGCACGGATTCGACAAGGTACCGGGTCGCCTCGCCCACCTTCGGCGAGGGGCCGATGCCCAGCGTCTTCATGATGTCGCCCCCGGTGAGCGCCAGCTCCTTCGCGGACAAGGGGGGCTTCGCGGCGGCCAGCGCCTCCAGCCTTCCGGCCAACGCCTCCACCGCGGGCAGGCGCTCCGGGGCCCGGACCTGGACGCGGGCCTTCGCCACGGAGAGGAGCGCGGGCAGGTTCACCAGGCCCACCCGGGCGAGCAGCCGGCGCAGCGCGGGGTCCGCGTCGTCCACGCGCGTCTCCAGCTTCGCGTGCTCGACGAGCATGCCGATGAGGTCCGCGGACTTGTTGGGGAACTTCAAACGCAGACACAGCTCACGGGCCTGCGTCGCGGTGTCGATGTCCGCGAGCAGCGTGGCCACGCGCAGGTCCGCGTCCAGCGGCGCGGCCTGCACGGCGGCGCGGGCGAGCCGGGCGGCCTCCTCGTCCGCGTGGGCCACCTCCGGAAGGAAGACCTCCATCAGCCCCGTGTCCGCCAGCAAGTGCAGCCCCATCTCCGCGCGAGGGGACAGGAGCAGCTTGAGCAGCTCCTCGCGCACGCGCTCCAGCGCGACCTTGCGGAACACGGCCAGGGTCGCGGGGATGGCGTCGCGGGTGTCGGGGTCCAGCGTGAAGCCCAGCACGGCGGCGAAGCGCACGGCGCGCAGGGGGCGCAGTCCGTCCTCGGAGAAGCGCTCCTGCGCGGAGCCCACGCAGCGGATCAACTTCGCGGGCAGGTCCACCTGGCCGCCGAACGGATCCACCAGCTCGCGGTCCAGCGGGTTGTACGCCATGGCGTTGATGGTGAAGTCGCGCCGCGACAGGTCCTTCACGATGTCCCGCTCGAAGGACACGGAGCTGGGGCGCCGGCCATCCAGATAGTCCCCTTCCGAACGGAACGTCGTCACCTCCACGTGGTTGCCGCCGGTGACGACGGTGACGGTGCCGTGCTGGATGCCGGTGGGGATGACCTTGCGGAAGGCGCGCTGGACCTCTTCCGGCAGCGCGCTGGTGGCGACGTCGAAGTCCTTCGGGTGGACCTTGCGGACCATGTCCCGCACGCAGCCGCCCACCAGGTATGTGGGGTGGCCCAGCTCGCGCAGGCGGGTGATGACTTCGAGCACGGGCTTCGGAATGTCGGCGTCGTGGAGGTTGGCGATCATGTCCGCGAGGGTGGGAGGAGACGGGCGCGTACGTTGCCGTCTTCCGGCGGGCCTTGCCACTGCGATGGCCCTGGCGAAGGCCGGCATACGACAAATGACGTATACGTGTGCAAATGAAAGTCTTCAGGAAACTCCAGCCCACATGCCCCGACAATCATTTCAACGCATCACCTACCGCGGGCAGGGGCCAACGGGCCGCCGCCCCCAGCGAGGCAAACCATGTTCAAGGTCACCAGCAACCACACGTTCAAGAACCCCTCCCGCCTGCAGATTGATCAGACGACGCAGGGCAAGACGAGCGACTACAGCCACGCGGTCAGCGGCGTGAACCAGATCCTCGACAAGGGCAATTTCGGCATCTCCGACCGCTCCAAGAACAGCGTCATCGACAACGTCAAGAAGGTGGAGACGGGCGCGCGCAGCGAGGTCAACGCGCACCAGCGCGAGGCGCTGAACTTCGGCCGCGACGCCTTCGTGAGCTTCAGCAAGGGCCAGTTCAAGCAGGGCGCGGTGGAGGCGCTCGGCTCCGGGCTCAACGCCGCGGCCTCGGGGTTCAAGTCCACGTACACGCCGACGCCGCACGAGAAGCAGGGCATCGACCCCTGGTGACCCCTGCCTGCTGACGGGCCGGGCTTCACGCACGGCGTCTGACGGGTGCATCTGTTAACGATGCACCCGCCATGTCCGAATCCCGAACCACCGCGGTGCACGTCCACGACGCCTGCGAGGTGTACGTAGGCCGTGCCTTCCGCGCCTGGGCGAAGCCCGGGCCGCTCAACCCCGTGCCGGGCCGCTTCGGCAACCCGTTCAAGCCCGGGGGTGTGAAGACATGGAAGGCGATGATCCGCACGTACTTCGAACCGTGGCTGGCGAAGCTGCCCGCGGACGAAGCCGAGCGGATCCGCGACGAGGCGCAGCGGCGCATGGCGCCCGGCCCGGACGCGTTCGAGTCCTTCCGCTGGTACCTGGAGCTGCGCACGAAGCACGACCCGGACTTCCTGCGCGACGTGCGGACGTTGCGCGGCAAGCGGCTGGGCTGCTGGTGCAAGCCGGGCCCGTGCCACGCGGATGTGTTGGCCGCGTGGCTGGACTCAGGGGATTGATCAGTGACGCGCGCTCTCCCGCTCGCGAACCTGCGCGGGCTGGGATGTGAGCGTCGCGTCCACCTGCCTCCGCGTGCCCAGGGCTTCCGACAGCGTCACGCAGGCCTGGGCGATGGCGTTGCGCGCGGCGAGTGAGTCCGCCAGCGGATCCAGCATCACGAAGTCGTGGATCATCCCATCGTACTGGAGGGCCAGCGCGGGGACGCCCGCGTCCACGAGCCTGCGCGCGTAGGCCTGGCCTTCGTCGCGGAGCACGTCGCACTCTCCATTGAGGATCAGCGCCGGGGGCAGGCCTCGCAGCTGCGCGTCGGTCGCGCGCAGGGGGCTGACGGTGGGCTCCGTGCGGACGGTGGAATCCGGTACGTAGTTGTCCCAGAACCACTGCATGCCGCTGCGGGTGAGGAAGTAGCCGTCCGCGTAGCGCGCGTAGGACCCCGTGTCGAAGCGGGCATCCGTGACGGGATAGAACAGCACCTGCTGCAGGATGCGCGGACCGCCGCGTTCCTTCGCCACCAGCGTGAGCGCCGCCGCCAGGGTCCCGCCAGCGCTGTCTCCCACCACGGCGATCCGCTGTCCATCCAGGTCCGCTTCGCCGCCGTTCTTCGCGACCCATTGCAGCGCGGCGTAGGCCTGTTCGATCTGCGTGGGGTACTGCCCTTCCGGAGCAGGCGTGTAGTTGACGAACACGACCGCGCACCGCGCGCCCACGGCCAGCTCACGGATCAACCGGTCGTGCGTGTCCTTGTCGCCCAGCACCCAGCCACCGCCGTGGAGGTAGAGCACCACCGGGAGCGTCTCCGACGCGTCCGCGGGCCGCACGATGCGGACGGAGACCTGGCCGTCAGGGCCCACCGGCAGGGAGCGGTCCTCGATGCGGGCCGGCTTCCGCGCGCTCTTTCCTGCTTGCACGCTCCGGAGCACGGCGCGCGCCTCCGCGGGAGGCAGGGTTTCGAGCGCGGGCCCGCCCGCCTTCTTCAGCTGCTCCAGGAAGGCACGGGCGTGGGGATCCAATCCGGAGTCGGAAGGCTGCTTCGTGTCGGTGGGCATGGCGTCTCTCCTCCTGGGCCGAGAATGGCCATGCACGACAGGAGTGGGAGACGCAGGCACACGGTGGGCTTGTCCGATGCGCCGCATTTGCTATTTACAATTATGCAGGTATTTCTAGTTTTTCACAGAGAGTGTCATGAGTGAGTCCGCTGTGCTTCGCAGGCCGCGCTTCCGCACTGCCCTGGCGCTGTTGCTGGCCCTCCCCCTGGCGTCCGCATGCAACCCGGAGCCTGAAGCCGACGCTCCGGTCCAGGCCACGTCGAACCTGGCGTCCGTCATCACCAACACGTCCTTCGAGACGAACACCCGCGGCTGGTCCGGCTGGCAGGGAACGCTGACGCGGGAGGCGCGCACCGGAGCTCCGGATGGGCAGTACGTCGGGCGCGTCACGGTCAGCGGGGCGGCGACGATGTACTCGTTGGACGGCGCGCAGAGCGGCATCCCGAACGCGCCGCAAGGGCAACTGGGTCATCCAGACGGAGACCGACCTGAGCGGCACGCCTCCGAGCAACAGCGCCGCCGGCAACGTGCAGATCGACTGGGTCGCGGTCTGGGTGCCGAAGTAGCACGGGCCTGATGCCGCCGGGCATTCCTCTCATGGGGGATGCCCGGGCGCTTCGCGCAATGGGATGGAGCCGCGCGGGCCTGATCCACGGGCCCTTCATCCCCCGACCGCGGAGCCACCATGGCAGTGCATTACGATCCCAGCATCATCACGAAACATGCCCAGGCGCTGTACGACCGGGCCGCCGGCATCATCTTCGCGTGGGGCTTCATGGCCTTCATCGTGGGTGTGGTGGTGACAAAGGCGATGAACGCGCAAGGCCTCTTCGTCCTGATCGGCGGTCTGGTTGCGGCGTTGATCGGCGTCATGTTCGGCCGGGGCCGGGCCTTCGCGCTCCAGCTTCAAGCGCAGGTGGCGCTGTGTCAGGTCGCCACGGAAGCCAATACGCGGAGGGCCGCGGAGGCAGCGCTCGCAGCGGTGCCGCCTGTCACCACCGAACAGGTGAACCGCGCGAGCTAGCTGCTGCGCTGGCGTCGGAGCTGCTAGGACGGGGCCCATGGGACTCGATGCGAGCTACCAGGCCCTTCCCAGCGGTTCCCCGCTTCTGGAACTGGCGCGGCAAAACATCGGCGTGGGTGAATGGCTGTGCTCCGTCACCCGGTTGCTCCAGGATCCCCGAGAGGAGCGGCTGGCACCGGGCGGCCCGGATCCCGGCGAACTCCAGCTCCTGGGGGCCGTGAAAGAGCTGTTGCGCACCCGCCCGGACCTGGTGATGCAACACGTGGAGCTCGACCGGAGGTGGGATCATCTGCACTTCGTCCTCTCCGACCGCCGCCGGAACGAGCCGGGAGCCGAGGACGACTCCCTGGCCGGAATCGCAATCCATGGCGAGGCGAAGATCGCCCCGCACGTGGTGGCGGGTCAGGGCGTGCCCCTGCGCTACACGCGGCCGGAGGCGGTGGAGCGGATCGCCCGAATGCTGGAGGCCGTGCGGTTCGACACCCTTCGTTTGCACTTCACCTTCGCAAGCATGAGCGAGGCGGGCGTCTACAAATGCCCGCACGAGGAGTCCATCGACGAGGCCTGGCAGTGGCTCACCGAGCACTTCGACCGCTTCCGCGCCTTCTACGTCACGGCCGCGAAACGCGGAGACGGCGTCCTCGTCTGCGTGGACTGACTCCAGCTCAGGACCGGCTTTTCCCGTCTCCTGAGACAAGTCCGGGTGTCTTGAGACACCCGATTTGTGTTCATGTTTCATGAAAGGAATCCAGACACCGCGTGCCATGGTCGCGGGCCCATTTCCCGGGAGCCCACATGCGCACCTCGTCTTGGATGTCCTTGGCCGTCGTCCCCCTGCTGTTGTGTCTCGCGTGCAGTCCCGAGAGTGAGCTACCCGGGGACGACGTCGTGTCCTCCCAGTCGTCCGCGCTCGTCGTGTCCGGTGGTTCGATGCTGTCCGCGCGCTACCAGCACACCGCCACGCTGCTCGCCAACGGCAAGGTGCTGGTCGCGGGCGGAGGGACGCCTTCTGGCTCGTACTCCTCCACGGAGCTGTATGACCCGGCGACGGCCACTTCCGTCAGCGGCCCGTCGATGCTCACCGCGCGCCGCGCTCACACCGCCACGCGGTTGCAGGACGGCAGCGTCCTGGTCGTGGGCGGCATCAACTCGAGCGTGCTCTCGTCCGCCGAGCGCTACGACCCCACCACGAACACCTGGAGCGCCGCCGCTCCCCTGCCCCGCATCAGCTATGGCCACACCGCCACGCTGCTCACGGACGGCCGCGTGCTGGTAGCGGGCGGCGTGAGCATCGTCACCTCGACCTATGTCTACACGCCGTCCACGAACACCTGGGCGGCCACGGGCTCGCTCAACGCCGGGATGATGAGCCAGGCCGCGGTGCGGCTCGCGGACGGCCGCGTGCTCGTGGCGGGCGGTAGCAATGGCACGACGTCCTCCAGCAACCACGCGGAGATCTGGAGCCCCACCACGGGGACGTGGACCACCGTCGCGTCGATGAACACGGGCCGCAATGGCCACACCCTGCAGCTGCTCTCCAGTGGCAAGGTGCTGCTGACGGGCTATGCCACCGCGGCGGAGCTGTATGACCCGGCCGCCAACACCTGGACGAACACTGGCGCCACGGCCGTCCAGCACTTCTCCGCGCCGTCAGTGACGCGGCCGGATGGCACCATCCTGATGGCCGGTGGCTCCTACAACACGATGCAGGTGGAGCTGTTCTCCCCCACGACCAGCACCTGGAGCACGGTGGGAATGCTGACCCAGTCCCGCGTGGACCACCCCACGGTCGCGCTGCCGAACGGCCGCGTCCTGTTCCTCGGAGGGACGACCTACAACGCCCAGGGCAACATGCAGGCGGTGGCGAGCATCGAGGTCTTCGACGCCTCCGCCACCTGCACCCCGACGACGTGCGCGGCCCAGGGCAAGACCTGCGGAACCATCTCCGACGGCTGTGGTGGCACCCTCGCCTGCGGCACCTGTGGCGCCGGACAGGTCTGCTCCAGCAACAACGTCTGTACCGCCGCCTGCACCCCGACGACGTGCGCGGCTCAGGGCAAGACCTGCGGAACCATCTCCGACGGCTGTGGTGGCACCCTCGCCTGCGGTACCTGCGGCGCCGGACAGGCCTGCTCCAGCAGCAACGTCTGTACCGCCGCGGCGTGCACCCACAACGTCTGTACGACGGGCTCGTCGATGAACAAGGACTGCAACTCCTGCACGTTTTCGGTGTGCAACCGCGACCCGTACTGCTGCACCACGGCCTGGGACAGCATCTGCGTCAGCGAGGCCTCCTCCTGGTGTGCCATCGCGCAGCCGGGCTGTGTCGTGAGTCAGTAGCCGCCACTTCCGGGTCGGCCTCCGCCGCATGGAGGCCACCCGGGTTTCCGCTACGCTGCGCCGCGCATGAAATACACGTTCGTCTTCACCACCGCGGCGGCTCTCCTCACCTTCCTGGCGCAGCGGCTCCAGGGCTTCGGCTGGCTGCTGATGTGGCCCGCACTGAGCTTCGCGGTCGTGGCGCTCGCCTACGCCGGACCAGGCGCGAGGGCCTTCGGGAAGCAGCCGGATGGACGCATGCGGCCGTGGGCCGTGTTCGCACTCCTGCCCTATCTGCTGCTCACGTGGGGCACCTGGCATCTGGCGCGGCGCTCCTCGCGGGAGCGAGCCTTTGACGAAGTGGTGCCTGGGGTCCTGGTGGGACGCCGATTGCTCGCCGGCGAGCTGCCCTCGGGTGTCACGGCCGTGCTGGACCTGACCTCCGAGTTCATCGAACCGGAAGCCATCCGCGCCGCTGGCCGGTACGTGTCCCTGCCCATCCTGGACGCATCGACGTTGCCCGTGGAGCACGTGGTCCCGGTTCTTCGCGAGCTGGCCGCCCTCCCCGGGTCTCTCTACGTCCATTGCGCGCAGGGACATGGGCGCACCGGGATGATCGCCGCCGCGCTCCTCGTGGCGCGGGGGGATGCTCCGGATGCGAAGGCGGCACTCGCTCGGGTACGTCAGGCTCGGCCCGGGGTGCGTCTCTCCGCCTTGCAGGACCGTGCGCTCGACGCGTTGTCCGCGGCGCTCCGCTCCGGAAGCGTCTGAACCGCGAGGCCTGGACAGGGCAGGCCCCGCGGATGCCCAGGACTGCTCAGCTCTCCGCGGACGGAGTCTGCTCCACGTTCGGATGGGCGGAGTCGCAGACCGGCGCGGCGTCCTCGGACCGCTGGCTCTGCTCCGAGGAGACGGACGCGGTCTCCTCGGAAGGCGCGGGCGCGAAGCACCAGCCCGACTCCTCACAACTGGTGCGGTAGGTCCCCTCGTAACAGGGTCCGGCGCAGTGGACCAGGCAGACCTCATCGCACTGCGGCGGATAGGCAAACGCGGCGGCGGGGGCCACGGCGAGGACGGCGGACACGGCCATCAGGGACTTCCTCAGCGCGTTCATCAGCACTCCTGGTGTGAGGGGGATGTGCCCGCGCGAAAGGCAGGCACGCCCGTCAGCAGACGCCACGGCTGCCACCCATAACAGACATCCACGCCCACGACCGTCGGCAACCAAACGCTTACACCCACCAGCGGTGCATGTCTGACGCGAGTCAATCGTGGCAATCCACGATGCCCATGCCCACCCTTCACTTTCAACGTGGGTTTAACAGGCCGTTGCCTCCAGTGCGTCTAGTCCCATCCGGGTCCGGGCCGTATCTCCTTCGTGCGACGAACTTCACGAAGGAGAGAACACGATGCAGAAGCGCAGACTCGGAAACAGCAGCCTGGAGGTCTCGGCCATCGGGCTCGGCTGCATGGGCATGAGCCATGGCTACGGCCCTCCCGCGGACAAGACGGAGATGATTGCCCTCATCCGGTCGGCCGTGGACCAGGGCGTCACCTTCTTCGACACCGCCGAGGTCTACGGCCCCTGGACGAACGAGGCGCTTGTCGGTGAGGCCCTCGCCCCGGTTCGCGCTCAGGTGGTCATCGCCACGAAGTTCGGCTTCAAGCTGAGCAGCGACGGCAAGCAGGAGGGCCTGGACAGCCGGCCCGAGCACATCAAGCAGGTCGCCGAGGCCTCACTCAAGCGGCTCAAGACTGACGTCATCGACCTGTTCTACCAGCACCGCGTGGACCCGGACGTGCCCATCGAGGACGTCGCGGGCGCCGTGAAGGAACTCATCCAGGCAGGCAAGGTCCGGCACTTTGGCCTGTCCGAAGCGGGCGCGAAGACGATTCGCCGCGCGCACGCGGTCCAACCCGTGACAGCCCTCCAGAGCGAATACTCCCTGTGGTGGCGTGAACCGGAGAAGGAGATCCTCCCGACCCTCGAAGAGCTGGGCATCGGGTTCGTTCCGTTCAGCCCGCTGGGCAAGGGCTTCCTGACGGGCAAGCTGCCCGACACCTCCCAGCTCGACAAGAACGACTTCCGCAACATCCTTCCGCGCTTCACGCCGGAGGCACGCACGGCGAACCAGGTCTTCGTCGATCTGCTGGGCAGCGTCGCGGCCCGGAAGAAGGTGACGCCGGCGCAGCTCGCGCTCGCCTGGGTCCTGGCGCGCAAGCCGTGGATGGTCCCCATCCCGGGAACCACGAAGCCGCACCGGCTGGAGGAGAACCTGGGCGCGGCCCGGGTGGAGCTGACGGCGGACGAGGTCCGCGAGCTCACGGATGCCGCCGCGAAGCTCACTGCGCAGGGAGCCCGCTATCCCGAGGCCCTGGAGAAGCTGACTGGCCGCTGATTCGCTTTCACACGGCCTTGAGCGCCAGCTCGCGCGCCGCCTCGACGAAGAGTCGCAGCGGCGCGGAGCGCTGCGCACGGCTGGGATAGTAGAGGAAGAAGCCGGGCACGGTGGGCGCGTAGGCCTCCAGCACCCGCACGAGCCGTCGCGTGCGGAGCCGCTCCGCCACCAGGGGCTCCATGGCATACGCCAGCCCCAGGCCCTGCTCCGCAAGGTCCAACGTCAGGTGACTGTCATTGCTGACCACGCCCCCTCGCACCGGAACGCGCCAGTTCCTGCGGCCCCGCTCCAGCTCCCATGCGTAGAGCGCCCCGGTGGAGCGCATGCGGAACGTGATGCACTCATGCTTCAGCAGATCCTCCGGGCGCTGGGGCGTGCCGTGGCGCTCGAGGTAGCTGGGGGCGCCCACCACCACGAAGCGGAACTCTCCCGTGAGGCGCACCTGGACCATGTCGCGCTCGATAGCTTCGCTCAGCCGCACACCCGCGTCGTAGCCCTCCGCCACGATGTCCACGAAGCGCTCCTCGATGACGACCTCCACCTCGATGCGCGGGTGACGCGCGCGGAAGGTGGGGACCACCGGGGTGATGATGTAGGGCACCGCCGCCCGCGGCACGGACAGCCGGACCCGGCCCACCGTCTCTCCCGGCCGCGCGGCCACCTCCCCCAGCGCGGCGATCGCCTGCCCCATCGCGGGTCCCGCGGTCTCCACGAGCCGCCGGCCCGCGTCCGTCAGCGCCACGCTGCGAGTCGTGCGGGTGAGCAGCACCACGCGCAGCTGCTCCTCCAGCTGCCGCACCGAATGACTCACAGCCGCCGTGGAGACGCCCAGCTCGCGCGCCGCGCCGCTGAAGCTGCTCAGGCGCGCCACGACGAGGAACACCTGGAGCTGGGTGAAGGGCGCCGTATTCATTCGCGAGGACCGTATCCGAAGCCACTGTTAAGCACGCGTTAATAGCCTATTGGCTCCTCGCGCGTAGTCATGCACGGGGCTGGCGCGTATCTCTCTCCGCACGTGAACGGGGCTCACCGGCCCTATTGCTCCTGGAGAGAAGACTCATGCCTACCGCCCACGCCTATGCCGCAACCTCCGCGAAGTCACCGCTCGGTCCCCTGGCCATCCAGCGCCGGGAGCTCGGCCCTCGCGACGTGCTCATCGAGATCAAGTTCTGCGGCATCTGCCACTCCGACATCCACACCGTCCGCGACGAGTGGGGCGCGGCGACCTACCCCCTGGTCCCCGGCCATGAGATCGCCGGCATCGTCGCCAGCGTCGGCGCCGAGGTGAAGAAGCACGCCGTCGGCGACCGCGTCGGCGTGGGCTGCATGGTGGACTCGTGCGGCGACTGCTCGTCCTGCCGCAAGGGAGAGGAGCAGCACTGCCTCAAGGGCATGGTCGGCACCTACGGCGCCACCGGGCGGGACGGCCAGCTCACGCAGGGCGGCTACTCCACCCACATCGTCGTGACCGAGGACTTCGTCCTCAAGATTCCCGAGGGCATCCCGCTCGACGCCGCCGCGCCGCTGCTGTGCGCGGGCATCACGACGTACTCGCCGCTGCGCCGCTGGGGCGCGGGCCCGGGCAAGAAGGTGGCCATCGTGGGCCTGGGCGGCCTGGGGCACATGGGCGTGAAGCTCGCTCGCGCGATGGGCGCGGAGGTGACCGTCCTGTCGCAGTCGCTGAGCAAGAAGGAAGACGGCCTGCGGCTGGGCGCGCACCACTACTACGCCACCAAGGACCCGGAGACGTTCCAGAAGCTCGCGGGCACGTTCGACCTCATCGTGAACACGGTGAGCGCGAAGATCGACGTGGACGCCTACCTGTCCCTGCTGGCCCTGGACGGCGCCCTGGTCAGCGTGGGCGCGCCTCCGGAGCCGCTCTCCCTCAACGCGTTCTCGCTCTTCATGCCCCGCCGCGTGTTCACCGGGTCGCTCATCGGCGGCATCCCCCAGACGCAGGAGATGTTGGACTTCTGCGCCCAGCACCACATCGGCGCGGACATCGAGGTCATCCCCGCCAGCAAGATCAACGACGCCTACGAGCGCGTGCTCGCCTCCGACGTCCGGTACCGGTTCGTCATCGACACGTCGACGCTGAAGTAGCTCAGGACCTCACGACGCCGTCGAAGACGCCGTAGCCGCCGGGGATGAAGAAGTCCTTCCCTGGCTCCAGGCCGAAGGCGTTCATCACCGTCGCCGCGATGTCCTGCGAGCGTGGCGCACGGGAGCCGCGGCTCCCGTCCTCCTCCACCAGATCCACCGGTGCCCCCATCGGCGAGCCGTTCATCGTCTCGTCGTAGCCGCCGAGCATCTGGTTGCCCTGGATGCCTCCGCCGACGAGCAGCGCGCAGGTCGCCGGATGGTGATCGCTCCCCTGCTTCGGGAACGTCCGCCCGAAGTCGCTGTAGACATACACGAGCGTCTCATCCAGCAGCGACCGGGACGGGTCGGACCTGCTGGGGGTGAGGCTCATCTCGATGCACAGCCGACCCACCATCTCCAGCGCGATGCGCAGGTGGTTGGTGTGCATCTGCACGCCGTTCGCACTGTGGGTGTCGAAGGAGTTGTTGCTGAAGCTCGTGGCCCGCAGGTTCACCGACGTGACCAGGTCGGACTTCAGCAGCCGCAAGGCGAAGTCATAGGATCCCATCGACGGACCCGTGCCGCAGGCATCCGCGTAGCCGATGCACGCCGTCCAATCCACCGGGTAGCTCGGGTCCGCATTGAGCTTCTCCCACGCCAGGGTGTTGCCCAGCACGGAGAGGATGTCGCGGCGGATCGTCCGGCTCGCGCCCTTGTAGGTGTCATAGAGCTCCTCGAGCATCGCGTCCGTGCCGCTCGTGGACACGCCCCGCTCCGCGCGCAGCGCCTTCATGAGCGCCGCATCCACCGCCGTGACAGGCACCGTCCCCGGAAGCGCCGAACCGTCGAAGGCCACATCCGGCATATCGCTGCGGGCGCGGAGCCCCTTCCAGGCGCTGTCGCGCTTGTCGGACAGCGTCGGCTCCACCGACGCCGCGGAGCGCAGCACCGTCGGGTTCGCCAGCGCGGGCAGTCCCAACGCGCTCGGAAGTTGACCGCCCAGGCTGACGTTGGGGATGGGTCGGTCCGGGAAGCGCTGAGCCATGGCGTTCGCGATGACGGCTTGCACCGCCGGGGCTCGGAAGCTCGCGCCCGCCACGCCGCACATGCTGGCGACGATGCCGCTCGTGTGCGCGGCCGTGTTCTGATCCGCGCCCACGAGCAGCGCGGCCTTCTCATAGAGCTTGTACGTGGGGTCCGCCCACGCATAGCCCCACGGCCGGTAGATCTGCTGGTTGTTCACGACAGGGTTCGTGCCCCGCGCGTCGGCGGGGTTCGCCCAGTTCCAGTAGATGGGCCCGCGCAGCCTGCGCACCGGCCCGGGCGCATCCAGGTCCACCGGCGAGCGGTCGAAGTTCTCCACCTGCTCCGGCAGGTAGCCCACGGGAATGACGCCGCCCTGCGCGGGGGGAATGAACTTGTTGATGCCGGCGCGGGACAGCGGGGAGAAGAAGCTCTCCCAGTGCAGACCTCCGTCCAGCCAGATGCCTAGGAGCTTGGTGGGGCGTCCCGAAGCGGGCGCGGCCGAGGCCGTGGACAGCCCGAAGCGCGCCATGAGTCCCAGTTGCGTGGCCCCGAGGGCCAGCTCGAACAGCTTGCGGCGAGAGAGCTTCATGGGGTGCCCCTTCAGTAGAAGATCCAGTGCGGGTGACGGATGAAGTACGAGCACACGCCCACCCAGGCGGGCTCGGTGTCCGTCGGTGTCGAGAGCGGCACGAAGACATCCGCGTAGAGCGCGTCCACCTGCGCGTCGGAGAAGCGCTCGCCCAGGAAGTGCAGGGACCAGCGGCGCAGCGTGGCCTTCACCTCCACGGGGTCCGCGGTGCGCTGCGTGCCCGCCGGGAAGAGCGCCACGTTGCCCGTCTTGGCCAGCGCCAGACGGCACCACCGCTGGGACACCTGCGTCAGCGTGAGCGCGAACGTGGGGGAGGCGCTCCGGTCCGACGAGGTCTGGTTCATCACCGAGCCTCCGCCCAGCCCATAGAAGCGCTCGGCGGGGGGCTGCTGCCGCGGGGCCGGCACGGCGTCCGGCGGCTGCAGCGGGTAGAGGTCGTCACTGCGCTGCTCCGCCATCGGGATGCCGAACTCCGTCGCGGAGCTGAAGAAGTCGTCGTGGCCGAGTCCCAGCTGCTGGTACAGCGCCCGCTGCACCTGGGTCGCGTTCATGCGGGTGATGCGCGACGCATCGGGGTCGGGGCGCTCATCGCGCTGCTGCGCGGCGAGCCCCTGCACCCACGCGCGGACCTCCGCCACGGTCAGCGTCGCCGTGCCTTCCGAGACGAGCTGGGCGTAGGACTTCTCCCCGATGGGCATCTGCTTGAAGGCGGCATTGCCCCGGCCTTCCAGCAGGCGGATCAGCTCGCTGTCATCCGGGCTGCCCGCCTTCACCAGCCGGGCATCGGAGACCAGGAGGCTCTGGAACGCGTCCGTGGAAGCGAAGTACCCGCGCGCGCCCTGCGCGTGGCAGCCCTCACAGTGCGGCTTGAGGCCCTGCATGATGCGCACGGTTTCGGAGCTGGCTGGGGTGCCGCAGGCGTTCTGGGCCTGGGTGGTGGGATTGGACGCGGTGCCGTCCCTGCCGCACGCGAGCGCCACGGGAAGCACGAGCAGGAGGAGTGCGAAGCGGTTCATGTCAGCGCCCCCGCTGGAAGAGGTTGGACTGCGTGAGGGATTTGACGAACGGGCGGACCTTGCGGCCTTGCGCGATGAAGCGCGCCACCTGCGCGTCCAGGTAGCCCGCCTCCCGCGCCGGGTCGATGTCGCGTCCCAGCACCTGCGCATGGAGGTGCCGCACCACGCAGCGATCGAACGCCCCCGCCGCGACGATGAGCTTGGCGAAGCCGAGCGGGCCCACCGTCCCGTCC
>NZ_RAWF01000579.1:0-770 GCF_003612075.1 Corallococcus sp. CA041A | reverse complement strand
GCATCCTCGCGCGCGAGGACGACGGCGTCCTTCACGGAGGGGGCTGCGCGTAGGGCGTTCTCGACTTCGCCCAGCTCGATGCGGAAGCCGCGCACCTTCACCTGCGCGTCGATGCGGCCGACGAAGTCCAGCTGTCCGTCAGCGCGCCAGCGCACCACGTCGCCCGTGCGGTAGAGGCGAGCCCCTTCCTCACCGGAGAATGCGTCCGGCACGAAGCGCTCGGCGGTGAGTCCCGGGCGTCCCGCATAGCCTCGCGCCACGCCGACGCCACCGATGTGCAACTCACCGCGCACGCCCACGGGCACCGGCTGGCCGTGCGGGTCCAACACATAGACGTGCACGTTCGCCAGCGGCTTGCCGATGGACGGCACTTCTCCATCCGCCACCACCTCACCGAAGGTGGCGATGACGGTGGCTTCGGTGGGGCCGTAGGTATTGAGCAGGCGCCGTCCCGGGGCCCAACGCGCGACGACGTCCGCGGGCAGGGCTTCGCCGCCGGAGATGACGGTGCGCACCTTGGGCAGCCCCTCGGACGACGTGGCCGCCAGTGCCGCTGGGGTGAGGCTGACGACACTCAACTCCTGCTCACGCAGCAGCACGGGCAGCGGCGCGCCCGGCATCAGCTTCTCCAGCGGCGCGAGCACCAGCGTGGCGCCGTTGCAGAGCGTGGTGAAAATCTCCTCCACGGAGAGGTCGAAGCTGAGGCTGGCGAACTGCAACACGCGGCTGCCGGGACCGATGCCGTAGGCCACCGCCTCGTGGGTGACGAG
>NZ_RAWF01000578.1:0-775 GCF_003612075.1 Corallococcus sp. CA041A | reverse complement strand
GGCCCCCCCACCGGAGGCACCTCGCGCGGCCTCAGGCAGCCCCTCGGAGCTGCTCAAGAGCGTGGAGGATGTCCAGCGCAAGGAGGTCGCGGCGCTGAAGGCCATGGTCGAGCTGCTCATCGAGAAGGGCGTTTTCTCCCGCGAGGAATACCTCGCCAAGGTCAAGCGGTAGCCCCCGGCCATGCGCAAGAAGATTGGTGAACTCCTCGTCCAGGCCGGAGTGGTGACGGACGAGCAGGTGAAGCAGGCCCTCGCGTCCGGACGGCGCGGCCAGGGCCGCAAGCTGGGTGAGGTGCTGGTGTCCATGGGCCTGTGCACGGGCCGGGACATCGCGCGGGCGCTGGCGGCGCAGCACGAGCTGCCGTTCGTGGAGATCCCCGAGTACATCCCGCATGCGGTGTCCTCGCTGGTGTCCATGGACTTCCAGACCGAGCACCGGGTGCTCCTCTTCGCGGCGGAGCAGGACGGCCGCAGCGAGAAGATCCACGTCGCGGTGGAAGACCCGGGCAACCTGATGCTGGTGGACGAGCTGCGCTTCCAACTGCGCAAGCCGCTCAAGGTGTTCGTCGTAGCGCCGGACGACCTGGAGCAGGCGCTCGCGCGCGGCCGGGGTGAGCCCCTGGACATCGTGGAGGCTGAACCGATGGACATGGACGAGGACGATTCGCCGGACATCCTGCCGCCGCCCCCTCCGCATGATGGCGACGCGTCCGCTGACGGCGCGGAGGTGCTGGAGGACATCCTGGGCTCCACGCCCCGTCCCAAGGTCCCCAAG
>NZ_RAWF01000577.1:0-784 GCF_003612075.1 Corallococcus sp. CA041A | reverse complement strand
GGAGCACGTGCTACCAGCTCCAGGACGCGGCGCGCTGGGAGTCGGGGGAAACCTGCGCGCAGGCGGAGTTCGAGTTGCTGCGGCATGCGGCGCGGGTGGCGGCGCGTCCGGGGCACGTGCTCCTCGTGCAGTCCCTGCAGCGGGCCTTCCTGGGAGGCGCAGCCCAATTGCTGCCACTCATGGGAGGAGACGCGCTGCGCGAGTGGGCCTTCCGCGTAATGGAAATCCTGCACGAGCGTGACGTGCAAGCACTTCAGCATGAGATGCCAGCGCTGCTGAAGGCGCGCGATGAGCGCGTGCTGAACGCATTCGCTCCCGCTGCCGCCTCCGCTCCCCAGGAGCAGGCTTCCCCCGAGGCTCCATGCGCTCCTGAGGACCTTCGTGGTTCCTCCGTGCCGGTCGCCCCCCTGGACGATGCTTTGGAGACAGCGGCTTGCGAGGGCGAGCAGAGCCTCGGCCTCCTTGAGACGGCCGTCGAGGACACCGAGGCGTTCGGCGTTGCACTCCGTCCCCATGGCGAGACCGCCGCCTTGGATTCCGACAGCGGGACGCTGCTGACTTCTCCCGCCCCAGAGGATGCGTCCTGTGGACACGATGGAGGGGGCGCCGTGAGGGAGGTGGCGGGTGATGTTTCGCGCGACCTGGCTGACTGTTTGGCCGATGGAGGCGTTTCGTCCGGCGGGGGTGGCCTCCCGTCAGCGGATCCTCCCACCGGTTCCCTCGGACAATCGCGCGGCTCGGAATGAAAGGCGGGTGGACCGCTTCACGGGACCCTGGGTGGGTG
>NZ_RAWF01000576.1:0-795 GCF_003612075.1 Corallococcus sp. CA041A | reverse complement strand
GCTCTCGCGGGGGGCTTCACGCCCGGTGTGGGGAAGGGCCGGCGTCATGGATGGGGGGGTTAAGCGTGTCGCACGGGATGCGACAGTCGGCCGACGACAGAAACGAGCCGACGGAAGGCCTTTATACGCAGCGGGGTCGTCACGCACCTCGGAAAATCGCGCCCTTGGCGACGAAACAGTCCGGTGGTGACGCGCCGGGATGATTTCAGCATCGCTCCAGATTGACGTTGCCACCCGTCAGGGGATATCCCCTTCCGGCGACCGAAAATGCGAACCATTCTCAACTTCAACGACGGATTGGGTGCTGCCCCGACGCTGCCGCAAGCTGTGACCGCGCGTGCGGATGCGGCGCGGAGCCCGGTGGGGCTCTTCCAGTCCGCGACCGCGACGGCGGAGGCGGGATGGGGTCGCTGGAGCGGGGCCCTGTTGACCGCGACCGTGGCGCACGTATTGGCGGTGGCGGTGGGCGTGATGATGGTGTCGACCCGCCCGCCGCCCGAACTCAAGAAGCCGGAGCCGGAGCTGGTGCTGATGGCCTACGCGCCGCCTCCGCCGCCGTTGGGGGGGGGCGCGCCGAAGCAGGCGGCCCCGGAGCCCGTGAAGCCGGTGGTGCAGAAGCCGCGCCCGAAGCGGCAGGAACTGGTGGTGCCCGCGAAGGTTCCTGAGCCGGTGAAGGAGCAGGAGCCGGTGGTGGAGCAGGTGGATACCCCGGCCGCGACGGAAGTCGCCGCGGTCGCGTCGCAGGCGCCCGCGGGGCCTGGCGTGCCGGACGGCGCGGTGGGGGGAGTCGTCGGG
>NZ_RAWF01000575.1:0-803 GCF_003612075.1 Corallococcus sp. CA041A | reverse complement strand
TATAAGAGCCAGCTCCCGGACCGCGCGCACGAGCGTCACCGCCGCCGGGTGCAGCGCATCCACCATCGTCCGGTCTCCCGGCCGCGCCCCACCCAGCTCCGACACCGCTTCCACACCCACTTCGAACGCCTTCGCCCAGGCCGCCGCATCCGTCGGCTTGTTCGCCAGGAAGCGCGCCGCTCGCAGCAACGCCGTCGCGTAGAACGGCCCGGAGCTGCCACCGATGTTCCGGCGCAATGCCTGTCCCAGCTCCGTCAACGCCCCCGACGGCGTGGCCCACGCCCCCTCCGGCAACGCGCGGATCGCCGCCGCGCCACGCGCCAGGCTCAAGCCCAGGTCCCCATCCCCCGCCTTGCTGTCCAGCTCCGTCAGCCGAGCCTCGGCCGCGTCCCAGGCGTCCGCCACCGCCAGCGCCGCCGCGCGCACCTGCGGCATCATCGGCTGCGGCTTCGGATGCCCCTTCACTGTCGGCAGCGCGGCGCGCGTAGGCACCACCTGGCGGCGCGTCACCACCCGCCCCCGCCCCGGCCACGCTGGCGCCTCCGTCGGCGCGTCCAACCGCGCGAGCCGCGCGTCATCCACCTTCAGCAACGTCAGCGAGCACCCCGGCATCTCCAATGCCGACAGGAACGTGCCCTGCCACGCGCGCTCCACCTTCACGCCTCGCTCCGCCAGGAACGCCAGCGCCCGGCGCGTCACGATGGCCAGCTCCATGGGAGGCGTGCCTCCCAGCCCATTCACCATCAACGCCACCCGGTCGCCCCGGCCCACCTTCCGGTCCTCCACGATGGTCGACAACATCG
>NZ_RAWF01000574.1:0-833 GCF_003612075.1 Corallococcus sp. CA041A | reverse complement strand
GAAGCCCTGCGCGTGCCGGGCATGGCCTTCCAGCCCATTCCCCTGGAGGGCAACTCCTCTCGCTTCGATTTGGCCCTCACCCTCTTCGAGGTGCCTCAGGGCCTCACCGGCTTCCTCGAGTACAGCTCCGACCTCTTCGACGCCTCCACCGCCCAGCGCCTCATGGGCCACTTCGGCGTCCTTCTCTCCTCCCTCGCCGCCCAGCCCGACGCTCGAGTGTCCACGCTGGAGGTGATGACGGCGGAGGAGCGGAAGCAGCTCCTCGTTGAATGGAACGAGACGGACGTCGCCTTCCCGCGCGACACCTGCATCCACCACGTCGTCGCGGAGCACGCCCAACGCGAGCCGGACGCGGTCGCCGTGCGCATGGGGGAGAGAAGCATCAGCTACGCGGGCCTCGACGCCTGGGCCCATGGCCTTGCCGTCCAACTCCACGCGGCCGGTGTCTCCCGTGGCAGCCGCGTCGCCGTCCTCGCCGAGCGCTCTCCGGAGTTGGTGGCGGGCCTCCTCGCCGCACTCAAGGCGGGCGCCGCCTACGTCCCCATCTCTCCCGGTGTCCCGCCGGAGCGTCTGGCTTTCATGCTGGAGGACTGCGGTGCTTCTGTCCTCCTCACCCAGCAGCACCTGCGCGACTCGCTGCCGCCCCTCTCCGCTCGTGTCCTCGCGCTCGAAGTGGAGACTGCGGCGCACCAGCAACCGCTGCTGGTGATGCCCGTGGGCCCGGAGGATTTGGCCTACGTCATCTACACCTCCGGCAGCACCGGACGGCCCAAGGGCGTCGCTGTCCACCACCGCGCGTTGATGAACCTCGTCTCCTGGCACCAGCGCACCTA
>NZ_RAWF01000573.1:0-837 GCF_003612075.1 Corallococcus sp. CA041A | reverse complement strand
GCTCATGTCGGTGCACTCACCAGGGGTGCTCAGCTCTTCCTTTCCCTGCAAGCTCAACCCTGCCCACGGGGCTGGCGGCCGCTCGGCCTCCAGCACCTTTCTTCAGATAATTAGGGACACCCCCTAGCGTGTGGCTCGACCCGAGGGGAAGAGCCTGGGCGGGATCCGAGCGCCAGGTCCGAAGGCGGAGCCTGCGGTTTCCTAAACCGCAGGCCATGGGTACGCGTCATGAGATCCCACAGCGAAGGCGCGGTTGGAGCAATCAGCCCGTGAGCGGATCACCCTCGTGGAGGTGCTCGAACGGACGGCACCCTTCCCTGTCTTTGTCGCCACCCTGCTCACGGCACGCAGAAGCATGCTCGCGATGCGGGTCGCCGCGTCCACCCGGCCGCTCCACCTCCGCACCTCCCAGGGCGGAAGCTGAAAATCCGGGACGCACTCAGGGGAACTTGAGCGTGCCCTCGCGCCAGGCCTTGAGGACGTACTCTGCACGGAACCCGAGGAGCCCGGGACGCTTGGCGAGCCAGAGCAAAGTCGGCTCGCCAAGCTCGGGGGCGAATTCCAGGACATGGGCCGCGACGTGCATCCGGAGGGTTTCGTCCTCGCTCTTGAGCAGCGGGATGAGCTGGGACGTCGCACCACGGCTCCGGAGCTCCTGGTAGGCTCCCACGAGCTTGTCGTTGGCGCGGTTTGCTGCCCGCGAGTCGGCGGCCTCCAGGGCCTTCCCGTATGCGACCGACCCCTCCGCGTACCACTGGACGAGCTCTTCGTTGCTGGCCTTCTGGAACTTGCGGGTACTCAAGGGACAGCTCCAAAGCGAATGAGGGTCTTCATGCC
>NZ_RAWF01000572.1:0-841 GCF_003612075.1 Corallococcus sp. CA041A | reverse complement strand
CGAGGGGGCGGGCGTGAGGGAAGGCGTCCTCAAGCACTGCGACTTCCGCCTCCGGATTCCCATGGGCGGTCAGGTCGGTTCATTGAATGCGTCGGTTTCCGCCGCGATTCTGCTATACGAGGTCGCCCGCCAGCGGGGGCGGCCTTCCCGCTGACGACCCCGGATCAATCTCCTTGACTTGGAGAGTGGGGGCTTTTAAAAGGTCGCGCCGCTCAAGCCGCTGCGAGGGGTTGACGGTCCGCTCGGGATGAGGTAGGGCGGGGCAGTTGCTGGTTGGATGCCGGTGTAGCTCAGTCGGTAGAGCAACTGATTTGTAATCAGTAGGTCGCGGGTTCAAATCCCGCCGCCGGCCAGGTAGGACGGGCCGCGGATAAGGGCCCGGGACGCAACAGGATGGTGTAGAGAGCAGCACGAAGCACGACAAGCGAATATCTGGAGAGATGCCCGAGCGGCCAAAGGGAGCAGACTGTAAATCTGCCGGCTCAACGCCTACGGTGGTTCGAATCCACCTCTCTCCACTCGGCAATGCGGGAATAGCTCAGTTGGTAGAGCGTCAGCCTTCCAAGCTGAATGTCGTGGGTTCGAATCCCATTTCCCGCTCCAACCGTTGTAGTGAATCGCCAAGCCCTGATAGCTCAGTTGGCAGAGCGCATCCTTGGTAAGGATGAGGTCACCAGTTCAATCCTGGTTCAGGGCTCCATTTTTCGAGGAGTGTCATGTCCAAGGAAAAGTTCGATCGCAGCCTGCCCCACGTGAACATCGGAACGATTGGGCACGTGGACCACGGCAAGACGTCGCTGACGGCGGCCATCACGAAGGTGCTGGCCAAGACGGGCGGCGC
>NZ_RAWF01000571.1:0-844 GCF_003612075.1 Corallococcus sp. CA041A | reverse complement strand
AATTAGAGCCAGAGGCGGATGGAGGCGATATGGACCATCGCCAGGTAGTTGGCGGCGCGCTTCTCATAGCGCGTCGCCACCCGCCGGTTCTGCTTCAAGCGATTGAAGAGACACTCCACCCGGCAGCGTTTGCGGTAGGCCGCGCGCCGGAAGGTGCGCTGCCGGGGCTGGTCCGAGCGAGTGGGGATGATGGCGTGCACCCCATGTTCGCGGCACCAGGCGCGGAGGCTGGGGTAGCTGTAGCCTTTGTCCGCCGCGAGGGCGTCGGGCAAGCGGCGTGGCGCCCCCGGTGAGTGCGCGCGCGGCACGCTGCCACCCGCCATCAGCGCCTTGAAGGCCTGCGTCTCATGGCGTTGGCCTGCCGTCAGCTCGAAGACGAGCGGCCGCCCCTGGCCCTCCGCCCGGACATGCAGCTTGGTCGAGAAGCCTCCCTGGCTGCGACCCAGCGCTTCAGCCTCCCCCCTTTTACCGGCGTGCCGCGTGCGCCGGCTGCGTGCTGGTGGGCGCGGATGACGCTGGCGTCCAGGAAGTGCAGCGTCCAGTCCAGGTGCTCATCCTCGTGCGCTTCGGCCTGCAACTGCCGCAGCACCCGCGCCCAGATGCCTGCCTCCTGCCAGCGGTAGAATCGGCTGCTGAGCGTCTTCCAACTGCCGAACTGCTCCCGAGGCACGTCGCGCCAGGGCGCTCCGGTGCGCAGCACCCAGAGGATTCCGTCGAGCACTTCGCGGTGGTCCTTGTTCGGTCGGCCCCGCGCGGGTTTCTGGGGCGGCAGCAGTCCTGCCAGCCGCTCCCATTGGGCGTCCGTCAGCTCTCCTCGGCTCATGCCCTCCTAACACCCGGCTCC
>NZ_RAWF01000570.1:0-873 GCF_003612075.1 Corallococcus sp. CA041A | reverse complement strand
CTAGGGGGTGTCCCTAATTAAGCCAAAGCATCATGCAGGCCAGGTGGAGGACCGCCAGGTAGTTGGTGGCGGTCTTCTCGTAGCGGGTGGCCACGGCGCGGAAGCGCTTGAGGCGGTGGAACATGCACTCCACCTGGATGCGCAGCCGGTAGAGGGCGCGACTGTTGCGGCGCCGGTGGTGCTTGCGCGTTGGATTCATCGCGATGACGGGCCTCATTCCGCGCTCCCGGACGGCCTGCACGAGGTGGTCGGCGTCATAGCCGGCGTCGGCGATGAGCGCCTTGCCGTGCGCATACTGAATGAGGTGCTCGGCTTCAGTGACGTCGCCGCGCTGCCCAGGCGTCAGCGTCACTTCGAGCGGTTGGCCCTGGGTGGTGCACAGGGCGTGGACCTTGGAAGAAAAGCCTCCTCGAGAACGGCCCAGAGCATTGCATCGGCCCCCCCTTTTGCGCCTGAGGCGTCCTGATGCGCCCGGATGATGGTGGCGTCCAGCAGCGAGCCGACATCATCCACTTGCAACTGCAGCGCCTTGAAGAGCCCCTCCCATACTCCTCGGGTCGCCCAGCGCCCGAAGCGGTTGTAGACCGTCTTCCAGGGCCCGTAACGCTCTGGCAAGTCACGCCAGGGTGCGCCCGTCTTCACCCGCCAGAGCACTGCATTGACGAACTGCCGGTCACCTTTCTTGGTGCGCGGCCCTCGTCGGGCAGGGATGAGTGGCTCAAGCTGCTTCCACTGCTCGTCCGTCAGCTCATGTCGGTGCACTCACCAGGGGTGCTCAGCTCTTCCTTTCCCTGCAAGCTCAACCCTGCCCACGGGGCTGGCGGCCGCTCGGCCTCCAGCACCTTTCTTCAGATAATTAGGGACACCCCCTAG
>NZ_RAWF01000056.1:0-40567 GCF_003612075.1 Corallococcus sp. CA041A | reverse complement strand
GTCCTTCCCGCAGCTGCGCGATGACCCGGTGCGCGCTCCGCTTCCCCGTCCATTCCTGGAGCCCCGCCAGGGCCGCGCGCAGCAGCCACACGCCGCCGAGCCAGAGCAGGAGCCTTCCATGGCCCCCGGCCACCTCGCGTGCATGCCCCAGCAGCCGGGCCAGCCCCCGCGCTTGCAGGACCGTGAGCGCGACCATCCCGAGCCCCAGGCCCGCGGTGAGCAGCACGTAGCGCCGCGCGGCGCCCGCGTGCCGCAGGAGCTTCGGGTCGAGCGGCTTCATCGGTCGGTCAGCCCTCTCCCAGCGCCGGGTTGAGCTCGTCGACGGTGACGCGCTGGCGGAAGACCCAGTAGGTCCAGCCCTGGTAGGCCAGTACGAACGGCACCAGCGCGACGGCGACGTAGGTCATGATCCGCAGCGTGTAGGGCGTGCTCGAGGCGTTCTGGACGGTGAGCGAGTGCGCCGGCTCGAGCGCTGGCATCACGTCCGGAAAGAGCGAGCCGAAGAGCAGCACGACCACGCCCGCGATGGCCAGACAGCTGAAGGTGAAGGACCAGCCCTCCCGCTCCCGCCAGACGCTCAGCGCCGCCGCCCCCAGCGCCAGGGCCACGAACCCCAGCACCGGCCACGTCCAGGCCACCGAGTAACGCACCTGCGTCCACAGGCCGAAGGCACCGCTGACGCCGAGCGTGGGCAACGCCATCCGCCGGGCCCAGCCAAGCGCCCGCGTCCGCAGCGTGCCCTGGGTCTTCAGCGCGACGAAGACCGCGCCGTGGCTGAGAAAGAGCAAGGTGGTGGCCAGGCCGCCGAGCAGCGCGAACGGAGACAGGAGGCCGAGGAACGTCCCGGTGAACTGATGATTCGCGTCGAGTGGCACCCCGCGCACGATGTTCGCGAAGGCGACACCCCAGAGCAGCGCGGGGACCCACGACCCCACCTGGATCGCCTGCTCCCAGCGGCGCTGCCACCGGGGGCTCTCCAGCTTGGAGCGGAACTCCAGCCCGACGCCGCGGACGATCAACGCGACGAGAATCAGGAAGAGCGGCAGGTAGAAGCCGGAGAAGAGCGTCGCGTACCACTCCGGGAAGGCCGCGAACGTCGCGCCCCCGGCGGTGAGCAGCCACACCTCATTGCCATCCCAGACCGGGCCAATCGTGCGCAGCACCGCGCGGCGCTCCGCCGGGGTCTTGCCCAGGACGGAGAGCCACATCCCCACGCCGAAATCGAAACCTTCGAGCACGAGGTAGCCCGTCCAGAGGACCGCGATGAGACAGAACCAGAGTGTATTCAGTTCCATGATTGTTTATCGATGCCAGGAAAGAGGGCCGGGAGTTCAGTAGCCAAACGACAGCGGCGCGGTTTCAGGATGGCTGTCCTCGCTCGCGAGGGTCGCCGGATGTTTCAGACCCGCCCGGACGAAATGCCGCATCAGGTAGAACCAGACCGCCGCCAGCGCGCCGTAGACGCAGGTGAAGCCAATCAGCGTCGTCCAGACCATGGCGGGGGAAACGGCGGTGGACACGCCGCTGGCCGTCAGCAGGCGAAGCGCGTCCACCCCGGTGGGGTTGGGCGCCACCAGCCAGGGTTGCCGTCCCATCTCGGTGAAGATCCAGCCGAAGGAACACGCGAGGAACGGGGTGGGCAGCGCCGCGAGGCTGAGCCGGGCAAACCGCTCCGAGTTGCTCGCCACGCCTCCGCGCGTGAGCCAGAACCCGAACAGAGCCAGCGCCGCGCTTCCCACGCCCAGGCCAATCATCAAGCGGAAGGACCAGTAGGTGACGGCGAGGTTGGGCGCATAGTCCGGACCCGCCCCGTAGCGCTCCTCGTAGCGTTTCTGGACGTCATTGACGCCCTCGAGCGGTGCCTGGAAATCCGCGCGCGCGAGGTAGGACGTGAGGCCGGGAATCTCCAGCAGGTGGCGCACGCCCCGGCAGTCGTTGTTCAGGTCTCCCACCGCGAACAGGGAGAAGGGCGCCCCGGCGCGTCCGTCGCAGAGCGCTTCAGCCGCGGCCATCTTCATGGGCTGCTGCTCGAACATCAGCTTCGCCTGGGCATCCCCGCTCACCGCCACGCCGATACCGGACACGATGACGGTGACCAGGCCGAGCCTGAGCCCGCCGCGAAAGGTCTGGGCCGCCGCCGCTTCACCTGACTGGCTCGAGCGCACCATCAGCCAGCCGCAGACGCCCGCCACGAAGGTGCCCGCGACCAGGAAGGCGGAGGTCACCGTGTGGGGGAAGGCCACGAGCACCGTGTTGTTGGTCAACACCGCCAGGATGTCCGTCATCTCCGCGCGCCCGGTGGCGGGATTGAAACGCGCCCCGACGGGGTGCTGCATGAAGGAGTTGGCCGCGAGGATGAAATAGGCTGAGAGGTTCACGGCGAGCGCCACCAGCCAGATGGAGGCGAGGTGCAGCGCGCGCGGCAGCTGCTTCCAGCCGAAGATCCAGAGCCCCAGGAACGTGGATTCGATGAAGAAGGCCGCCAGCGCTTCCATCGCGAGCGGAGCGCCGAACACGTCCCCCACGAAGCGCGCGTACTCGCTCCAGTTCATTCCAAACTGGAACTCCTGGACGATGCCCGTCACCACGCCGAGCGCGAAGTTGATCAGGAAGAGCTTGCCGAAGAGCCGCGTCAGCCGGAGCCACCCCGGCTTCCGGGTCACGACCCAGAGCGTCTGGAGCAGCGCGACGAGCGGGGCGAGCCCGATGGTGAGGGGGACGAAGATGAAGTGATAGACCGTGGTGATTCCGAACTGCCACCGCGCGAGCTCTAGGCTGGTCATGACGGAAAAGGCGTCATTGCAATCCCCCAGCCGTTCACGCTGCCTCGGATGCCCTCTTCCACCCGCGCAACCCCTGCGCGGCGCCATGGGGCCCGCGCAGATTCTGCGTTCCAGCGCGGCGGTTCGAGGACCAACCGGCTCTCCCTGCGGCGCCGCGAACTTCACACCGTCCGGGAAAACAGGGCTTCGCGGCCCTGGCGAGATAGGCGTCGAACACCATCGCCACGTTGCGCACGAAGAGGCGGCCGAGCGAGGCGCGCCTTCAGGAGGCCTCGTCCTGCCCCAGAAGGACAGCGGGGTCCGCCACCACGAGGTCCGCGCCGTGGCGGCGCAGCTCGGCGGGCCGGCCCACCCTGTCGACGCCAATGACATAGGCGAAGTGGGCTGCCCGCGCGGCCGCGACGCCTTCGGGCGTGTCCTCGAAGATGACCGCTTCCTCGACGTCGGCCCCCAGGGCCCGGACGGCCGCGAGGTAGAGCGCGGGGGGCTGCGTGGCGTCCAGCCGCGCGTCGAAGAGGTCCGGGATGCCGGCTGACTGGAGCAGCTCCGCGCCGTGCCTGCTCGAGGAGACGGCCGCGGTCCGGAGTCCCGCGGCGCGCGCCGCCTGGACGTAGCGGACCGTCCCCTCATACGTCTCCACCCGCTCCTGTCGGAGCAGCTCCACCAGGAGCTCTCCCTTGCGGTCGTTCAGCGCGTGGACCGTGCTCTCCGGCAGTTCGATGCCGCGGGCGTCGAGAAACGCGTGGAGGCCTTCCAGGGGCGGCCTGGCGTCGAAGTAGCGGCTGTAGTCGCGCACCAGGTCGAAGGGGATGAAGGGCTGCCGCGAGGACCTCGCCCGCTGCCGCAGGTAGTAGTCGCACAGCTGCTTCCAGGCCCGGGCGTGGAGGCTGGCGGTCTGGGTGAGGACCCCGTCGAGGCCGAAGAGACAGACGCGCGCGCGCGGCGGAAGCCCCAGCTTCGTCCGTGCGAGGGGCGGCTGGCCCAGGATGAAGGTGTCCACCGCGTGGGCGAATCCCTCCTCGTCGTTGGTGCGCGTGACGTGGCGCGCGGGCCCTTGGACCTCCGGGCTGGCGTTGCCCATGGCGATGCCCATGCCGGCGATGCTCAACATGGGCAGGTCGTTGGCCATGTCCCCGATGGCCGCTATCTGCTCCAGGGGAAGCCCGAGCAGACGCGCGGCCTCTCGGACGACCATCCCCTTGTTCGCTTCAGGGTGCGTGACGTCGACGTAGTACGGCGTCGAACGTGCCGCCGACGCATCGGTGCCCAGCCGCAAGGCGAGCTCCGCCTCGCAGCGCGCGACCCGCGCCGTGTCCTCGCTCACCCCGACGAGCTTGATGACTGCATCGAGCACGCCGTACAGGTCAGCGATGACGACCGGGTCGAACCCGACGTTGCTCCGCTCGCGCGCCACGCGGAAGGCCTCGGGGGCGCGGAGGAACCACTCCACCCCCTGGTAGACCCAGACATCCAGGCCCGCCTGGAGCATGAAGTCGACGGCCTGTCTGGCAATGGCGGGCGACAGGGTCCGCTGCGCCAGCACTGTCGTGAGATCGGGTTTGACGTACACGCCGCCGTTGAAGGCCGCCAGGGGAGCGGTGAGCTTCAGTGGGGCCACCAGCCCTGCCATCCCACGCGGCGGCCGCCCGCTCGTCAGGGTGAACTGGATGCCGCTGGCGCGCAGCCGGGCGACGGCCTCGCAGGTTCGCGGGGTGAGGATCTTGTCCCGCGTCACCATGGTCCCGTCGACGTCCGCGATGAGCAACTTGATGGTCATGGCTGTCTCCGCCCGCCCGCTCGCCGCCTCCGCACACCAGGCGTCATCCGTGACAGTGGGGGCCTGCATCAAGATGGCATCGCGACGTGGGCCGCACCATCCAGCCCGGTGCTCAAAGGCAGACCCGTTGCCAAGCGCCCCACCGCCAGTTGTTGGCGCACCGGGACGCCCTCACGTTTCCCTCCGGGGGATGGGAGGAACACATGCCGACGAGGCCAGGGCTCGGTGAAACCGCGCGAGCCATCATTGCAGACGGAATGGGCATCCTGGCGGCGGATGAGACGGTCTCCACGATCACGAAGCGCCTGACCGCGCGCGCCATCGAGTCGACCGCGGACAGCCGCCGCGCCTACCGGGAGCTGCTCTTCAGTACGCCCGCCATCACCGGATTCATCGGCGGTGTCATCATGCAGGACGAGACGATTCGTCAGCGCAGCGCGGCTGGCATTCCGCTGGTCAAACTGCTGTCGGACCGCGGCATCATCCCCGGCATCAAGGTCGACGCCGGCGTCCACCCCCTGGCCGGCGCGCCCGGAGAGTCCGTCACGGAAGGGCTCGACGGGCTCCGCGAGCGGCTCGAGGAGTACCGCGAGCTGGGCGCGCGCTTCGCCAAGTGGCGCGCGGTCTTCGTCATCCGCGCCGGGATGCCCTCCGCGGCGTGCATCCACGCGAATGCGCACGCGCTCGCGCGCTACGCCGTCCTCTGCCAGGAGCAGGGCCTGGTGCCCATCGTGGAGCCCGAGGTCCTGATGGAGGGCGCGCACGCGCTCGAGCAATGCGAGGACGTGACGGGGCGCGTGCTGCAGGCGGTCTTCCATGAGCTCTTCGCCGCGGGGGCGTCCCTGGAAGGGATGCTGCTCAAGCCGAACATGGTCACCGCGGGCCACGGCTTCGCGAGGCACGTCCCGGTGGCGGAGGTGGCGGAGGCGACGTTGCGCGTCCTGACGCGCCACGTGCCGCCCGCGGTCCCCGGAATCGTCTTCCTGTCCGGCGGACAGGACGCGGTCCTGGCCACGGAGCACCTCAACGCCATCAACGCGCTGGAAGGCCCGAAGCCCTGGACGCTGAGCTTCTCCTACGGACGCGCGCTGCAGGACGAGGCGCTCGAAGCCTGGCGGGGCCAGAGCGCGCAGGTGCCCGCCGCCCAGCAGGCGTTCCGCCACCGCGCCTGGTGTGACAGCGCGGCTGCCCTTGGCGCGTACAGCGCGGACATGGAGGGCGAAGCGGGTTTCGCCCCCTCCGACTCCACACTCCACACCCACCACTGATGGAAGGCATGCCATGGCACACCCCGAAGGAACGGAAGCGTCGGAGTATGGGTCGCCGTTGTCCGCCAGGGAGCACGGCCAGGGGCCCTCCGCTCCAGGCCGCGAGCAGACCCGAGGCGGGGGACCGCTCACCGCCCGGGAAGTGGAGTTGATGAACGCGTACTGGCGGGCGTGCAACTACCTGGCGGTGGGGATGATCTACCTCCAGGACAACCCGCTGCTGCACCGGCCCCTGGTGCCGAAGGACGTGAAGCACCGGCTGCTCGGCCACTGGGGCGCGAGCCCGGCGCTCTCGTTCACCTGGGTCCACCTGAACCGGCTCATCGTCGAGCAGAACCTCGACGTCATCTTCGTGGCCGGGCCGGGCCACGGCGCCCCGGGCGTGCTCGGGCCGGCGTACCTGGAGGGCACCTACTCGGAGGTCTATCCAGACAAGAGCATGGACGCGGAGGGGATGCGGAAGTTCTTCAAGCAGTTCTCCTTCCCCGGGCACATTGGCAGCCACGTCACCCCGGAGACGCCAGGCTCCATCCACGAAGGCGGCGAGCTGGGCTACAGCCTCTCCCACGCGTACGGCATGGCCTTCGACAACCCGGACCTCATCGTCGCCTGCGTCGTGGGTGACGGCGAGGCCGAGACAGGGCCGCTCGCGACGGCCTGGCACTCGAACAAGTTCCTCAACCCCGTGCGGGACGGCGCCGTGCTGCCCATCCTGAACCTCAACGGGTACAAGATCGCCAACCCGACCATCCTCGCCCGCATCAGCCCGGAGGAGTTGGAGGCGCTGTTCGTCGGCTACGGCTACAAGCCCTACTTCGTCGAGGGCAGCGACCCGGCCCAGATGCACCAGAAGATGGCGCAGACCCTGGAGCAGGCCGTCGAGGAGATCCGCGCCCTGCAGAAGACGGCACGGCTGACGGACACCCCGACGCGTCCGCGCTGGCCCATGATCATCCTGCGCTCGCCCAAGGGCTGGACCGGTCCGAAGGAACTGGACGGCCACAAGCTGGAGGGAACCTGGCGCTCACACCAGGTGCCCTTCGGCGACGTGCGAGGCAACCCGGCGCACCTGAAGGCGCTCGAGGACTGGATGCGCAGCTACCGGCCCGAGGAGCTGTTCGACGCGGAGGGACGGCTGATGCCAGAGCTCCGGTCGCTCGCGCCCAAGGGGGCCCGGCGGATGAGCGCGAACCCCCACGCCAACGGCGGCCTGCTCCGCAAGGCGCTCAGGCTGCCTGACTTCCGCGACTACGCGGTCAAGGTCGGCTCGCGCGGCACCTCGCTGCATGAGAACACGAAGCCGCTCGGCGAGTTCCTGCGCGACATCATGCGCGACAACCCGACGAGCTTCCGCGTCTTCGGTCCGGACGAGACCGCCTCCAACCGGCTCCAGGCCCTCTACGAGGTGAGCGGGAAGACGTGGATGGCCAACCTGGTGCCGGAGGATGCCGACGGGGGCTACCTCGCCCGGGACGGCCGCGTCATGGAGATGCTGTCGGAGCACACGCTGCTGGGCTGGCTGGAGGGGTACCTGCTCACGGGGCGCCACGGCCTCTTCCACACCTACGAGGCGTTCGCCCACGTCGTGGACTCCATGTTCAACCAGCACGCCAAGTGGTTGGACATCAGCAAGAACCATGTGAGCTGGCGGGCACCCGTTGCCTCGGAGAACATCCTGCTGTCCTCGACCGTGTGGCGTCAGGACCACAACGGGTTCTCACATCAAGACCCGGGCTTCATCGACCTGGTGACGAACAAGTCCGGCTCGGTCACGCGCATCTACCTGCCGCCGGATGCCAACACGCTGCTGGTGGTGGCGGACCAGTGCCTGCGCAGCACCGACTGCGTCAACGTCATCGTCGCGGACAAGCAGAAGCACCTGCAGTTCACCAGCATCGACGAGGCCGTCGCCCACTGCGCCAAGGGGTTCGGCATCTGGAAGCGGGCCAGCACGGACGAGGACGCGGAGCCGGATGTCATCATGGCCTGCTGCGGTGACGTCGCGACGCAGGAGGCCCTGGCCGCCGCCTCCATCCTGCGCGCGCGCGCACCGAACCTGAAGCTGCGCTTCGTCAACATCGTCGACCTGTTCAAGCTCCAGTCGTCGGCGGATCACCCGCACGGGTCCACGCAACGCGAGCTCCAGAGCCTGTTCCCGCCGGGCAAGCCCATCATCTTCAGCTTCCACGGCTATGCGTCACTCATCCACAAGCTGGCCTATCGCTTCATCGACCACGAAGACCTGCACGTGCATGGCTACCGGGAGAAGGGCAACATCAACACGCCCTTCGAGCTGGCAATCCTCAACGAGACGTCCCGCTACCACCTGGTCATCGACGTCATCGACCGCGTGCCGGAGCTGCACGCGAAGGCGGGGCACCTGAAGGAGGAGATGAAGAACGCCATCCTCGACAACCTGGCCTACGCGCACGAGCACGGCCGGGACCGGCCTGAGATCGCGGACTGGACCTGGCCGGACTGAGGTTCGCGCCCTGGAGCTCCCGGGCCTTCCGAAGAAGGCCCGGGAGCCGCGTCAGGCGCGGGGCTCGGTGAGGGTGTAGGCCGCGTTGACGAGCGAGAAGTGGCTGAACGCCTGCGGGAAGTTGCCCAGCTGCGCGTGCAGCTTCGGCATGTACTCCTCGGCGAGCAGGCCCAGGTCGTTGCTCAAGGACAGCAGGTGTTCGAACAGCCGCCGGGCATCCTCGAAGCGCCCCATCATCTGGTACGTGTCGGCGAGCCAGAACGAGCACGCGAGGAAGGTGCCCTCCTCTCCACTGAGCCCGTCCACGGAGCCGGTAGCGTCCGGCTTGAAGCGGAGCACCAGCCCGTCCTGGAGCAGTTCGCGCTCGATGCTCTCCACCGTGCCCACCACCCGTGGGTCCGTTGCCGGAAGGAAGCCGGTCAGCGGGATGTAGAGCAGGCTCGCGTCCATGTCCTTGCCGCCGTAGTACTGCGTGAAGCTGTTCAGCTCGCGATTGAACCCCTGCGCGCAGACCTCCTCGAAGATGGTCTCCCGGGCTTCCAGCAGCCGCTCCATCGGGGCCGCCATCTTCGTCTCATCCGAGGCCTTGATGGCCCGGTCGAGCGCCGCCCACGCGGCCACCTTGGAGGCGGTGAAGTGGCGATTGGGTCCGCGCATCTCCCAGATGCCCTTGTCGGGACTCTGCCAGACCTTCATCGCGTGCTCGGCGACGTTGAGCAGCGCGCGCTGCGCGACGGGGCCGACCTCGCCGAAGTATTTCGCGCCCGCGTAGAGCACCGCGGCCACCTCGCCGAGCACGTCGAGCTGGAACTGGTTGTAGGCCCCGTTGCCGATGCGCACGGGCTTCGCGCCACCGTAACCATCGAGCCAGTCCAGCGTGGACTCCGTGAGGCGGCGCTCGCCTCGGATTCCGTACATGATCTGCATCTGGGCGGGGTCTCCCGCGATGGCGCGCATCACCCACTTCCAGAACGAGGATGCCTCGTCGCGCAAGCCCGCGCGCGACAGGGCGTTGTGCGCGAGCGCGGCGTCGCGCAGCCACGTGAAGCGGTAGTCCCAGTTGCGTTCGCCTCCCGGCGTCTCCGGGAGCGACGTGGTGGGCGCGGCCACGATTCCGCCCGTGCTCTCGTAGCTGCAGGCCTTGATGGTGATGAGGGAGCGGACGACCTCGTCGCGGTACCTCGGCGGCGGGACGATTTTCGACGCCCACTGGGTCCAGTAGCGGTCGGTCTCCTGTTCGGACTGGTCCGCATCCAGGTTCGGCGGGACCTGATCCAACCACGAGTAGTTCCAGCTCATCACCCAGGAGAACCGCTGGCCCTCGGTCACCTCGAAGTTCGAGACCAGTGGGGACGCCGTATCCCTGTCCGTGCGCCGGAGGAAGATGGCGTCCGGGCCGGCGAACGCACGGAGCGAGCCGCCCACGCTTTCTACCTTGGGGATGGAGCGGCCAAAGGCGAAGCGTGGCGTCAGCTTCGAGTGCATCGCCACCGTCCCCTTCACCCCCACGACGGTCCGGACGATCCTGGGGAACTCCTGGCCGACAGGCATGAAGTCGATCAACCGGACGGAGCCCGAGGCGCAGGTGAACTCCGTCTCGAGGATCAGGGTGTCCTTCCGATAGCGGCGGGTGATCTTCTGGATGGACTCCCTCGGTGCGAGCGCCCACTCACCGTTCTCCTCCGTCCCGAGCAGGCTCGCGAAGCAGGCGTCCGAGTCGAAGTCTGGCAGGCACAACCAGTCGATGGTCCCGTCCCGGGCGACCAATGCCGCCGAGCGCATGTTTCCGATGAGCGCGTGGTCCTCGATCTTGCGGTTCGTCTGGACCCCCAGCTGAGCTGGGATGACAGGCTCCTGGGCCTTCTGTTTCTGCGTGATTTGTTCCGCCATTGCGTTGGCTCCCGTATGCCTCATGATCAAGCCTTGACGCTGGCGCCCGGGGCGCGGAGGCGCAACCGCCGCGGCGGAGGGAGAGCGACCGCTTGGTGCTCCGGGGGCGAGCAGCTCCCCGAAGCTCATGGCCCCCGTGATGGCGGCTGGGAGAAGATCGAATCAACCTACTTCCAGGTGAGCATCGGCAAGGTCGGGATCTTCAGGAAGTCTTCGGGAAGGGGATTGTCCCGCGTCTTGCTGACCGTGACGAAAATCCACGGATGATCGCTGTAGTAACCGCTTTCGAGCGACTGGTCGCCGATCACGGGGCGCGCGATACCGGAGAAGCGGGTGGGCTCGATCTGGGTCGAGTCGTTGGTCACCACCGCGTTCATGAACCGCTGTGGCGCGTCCTGGCTGGTATTCGACGCGCGCGTCGACACCACCTGCTCGATCCGGTCTCCGACGGAGATGTATTGCGGACCCGACGCATACTCGGGCATGAACTGCGGATTGAAGGAGCAATCGAAGTTGAAGTCGCCGATCAGCAGGTCGGCGCCGCTGAGCTTGCTCCACGCGATCTTCTCCTCAAGCACCGCGCGCGCTTTCTCATCGTTGTTCTTGCACGCACTGACGTACTTGGACGAGAAGTGCACGCCACACGCGACCAGCTTGATACCCGCCAGCTCCTTGGTGACCAACAAGACATTCTCATTGTTGTTGGTGACGGCTCTCTTGGCTGAAAACCGGGCTTGCTTCTCCTCACTGTCGCGGTGGGCGGAGCGGACGTAGCCAGCGATCTGCTGCTTCCAGTCCTTGACCCCGCCTTGGTCGTTGTAGGGGAGCGCCGACTCGTCCATTCGCAGGTACTTGACGTCATGAACGGTCAATTCGTCGGGGAACTTGTTGTAGTTCAGTTCCTCCGACAGAAAAATCAACTCTGGAAACACCTTCGGAACCAGCGAGGGGGGCGTCAAGTGCTGGGTGCAGCCACATTTGACACGGGATTGACGAGACCCAACCGCCACGTGAGTGAAGAGCAACTTCTCCCAGTCGCGATCGTGCTCCGAACCGAGCTTGTCGACGGCCGCGCACGCGATGACGTCGTAGTTGATGTCCCATCTGACCTTGTTCTCCACGGTCTTCGACAGCAACGGATTGGCTCCTTCCGGTCGAAACGCCAAGGTCACATTGGAGTTGGTCGACATGCTCACCAGCTCCTTCGGTGTCATCGGAGGCATGAGGTCGAGATTGCGCTTCTCCAAGAATGCCTGGTCGAATGGCATGCGCCGGAACGAGTCCTTTTCCGACAAGAAGATCTCGCCGCGCGTGCCGGAGTCCGAGAGGCCCTTTTGCGTCCGGGAGGTGCCGCCCGCGTCGAACGGAATGAACAGCACGGACAGCGCGCTGTGCTGGCGCTTGCGCTTCTTGAGAATCGCGGAATCGTTCGAGCCCGAGGGCTGATTCGTCGCTTCGTACTCCGCCCGGCTGCGCTTCTTGGAGCTCGTGCCCGGTTGTTTGGAACAGTCGCAGCGTCCGAACGAGAAGGGCGGGAGCGGGGCACCACAGTTCGTGCAGTTCATGGCGAGAACTCCAATCGACCTCGAGGAATGGGCAGCTCGTACCCGGTGTCCCCCAACGGCCCCCAGCGCGTCTGGGAATGCGCCGAGGTCCGCCAGGGGATGTCCCCAGCAGGCGCGTCGCGGAGACGGACCGCGACGTGCCCCGGAGCTCAGTCGATGATGGGCCCCGGCGACCCGCCGCCGCAGCCCCGGCTCATCTCGCAGAAATTGAGGGGGGCATACCCGATGCAACACTCGTCGGCGCTGGTTCCACACGCGACGCCACACTTCGGGCGGCAGTCCGCGTTGCGGCTGCTCGCCGAAGGATAAACGCAGACACCGTTGCCCCCATTGCAGAGGGAATAGGGCGCGGCCCCCACGTTGCAGACGTTGATGGCGTCCTCCCGGGAGGCGAGCTCGGCCGGCGAATCCACATCCGCCTCCGTGCCACCACAGCCCACCAGCAGGACCGCCGCCAACAATCCCTTCAGCATCTTTGACATGATTCCTCCATGAATCGCCGCCACCGACGAGGCTTCCATCCTACGGGGCGTCCGCCCCAGCTCAAATCCGGAGTTCCAGGCCCAGGAGCGCCTCCGCGCCCCAAGCCCCTTCCCCACCGTGCCGCCCTCCTCTCCTGCCTGCTGCTCGCGGCGGCGTGTGGCCGGCGCCTGGAGTCCGACCGCACCGAAGCCGTGGGCTCCGCCACCGTCCGCCACGTGAGGACCTGCAAGTGGCTGGACTGGGAGAACAACTCCTGCCGGGTGGACTCCGTGATGACGGCGGGCTCCCGGCGCATCGAGGGCGTCTATTTCACTTCGGCGAGCCCTCACGGGGAGCTGGCCCTCGTGAACCTGATGCAGGGGGACAGCCTGCTCGTCGACACGCGCTCCGGAGCGATCCGCGCGACGCTGCCCGCCCAGACCAGCGTCAAGGAGTGGTGCGGCGACGCGGAGCTCGTCGTCTCCCCGCTCGTGAAGGACACGGACGCCACCGGGGAGTTCGGGGGCTCCCACCTGGTGCACGTGTGGATTGAGCACGACACGGAGGTCCATCGCTCCACCATCTACCAGGGCCCGCGCCACGTGCCCCGGGTCCTCTGTGGCCCCGAGCACACGGTGGCGCTCGCGCTCTCCACCATCCGCGAAGGACCGCCCATCGATCTGTTCCGCTGGAGCGCGGACCAGGGCCTCCAACTCGTGGAGACATGGCCCGGGGAGATCCAGGGAGGAAGTGCCTCCGACCTCGTCCTCTCGTGGACCGGCGCGGGCCGGCCGGACTGGTGCGCGCGCAGCCGCCCCTACTCGCTCGACACCTGCGTGCCACCTCCCCGGCCCTCTGTCCCCTGAGCCCCCGAGGTCCCCTCTCCTTCACAACGGGCTCCTGCTTCGCGTCCTGGCTCCAACGCCTATCGGAGCGGGCGCTCAAAGCTCCAGAGGGAGAGGTCTTCGATGAGCCTGGTGAAACAGCAGGGCATCCTGAGCCCGGGTACGCAATACGCCAAGGACGCGGATGTCATCATGACGGCGGCGGTCCTCGGGTGGGCCTGGAGCCGTCTCACGAACGCGGACGTGAACAAGCGGCACGCGCGGGTCGACTTCGAGGTGGAGGACGGCCACAAGCTGTCCGAGCAGGAGCTGCGGGAGAAGCCGCTGGACCCCACCCACCTCTCCGCCATCCAGAAGCTCAACCAGCTGCTGCAGGCGTCAGGACTCAAGCCCGACCAGAAGGTGGTGCTGGGCAAGACGCCCATCTGGACCACCGGCGGCCGCATCACCGGCGGCTCCGGCGACAAGAACCCCGCCGACGCCTACCGCTACGACCCGCCGCTGCCGGACGGCACCGCCGCCAGGCTGTTCCTGCTGGCCACCCAGGCGGACACCGCGGACAAGCTGGGCTACCAGGGCCGCGGCGCCTACACGGGGTTCATCGATGGCCGGACGGATGGGCAGACCGGCTTGATGAGCACCTTCCGGCACAACGTGCCGTTCGACATCACCTACGGGCGGCGGTGGCATCCCCCGGAGGCGCTCCCGGACAAGCCCTGGGGGATGATCGGCGCCGCCAATGAGCAGGACAACAATGACCCGGCGAAGCCCGGGCTCAAGCAGCAGGGCATGCACTTCGAGGGCCCGGCGCCCCAGCGCAACCGCGACATCTGCGCGTACACGCACGGGATGATCCAGGCCATCTACGACGTGCGCGTCAACAAGCTGGCCAACGACCTCAGCCCGAACAAGAAGACGCCCTACAACCCCGGCACGCCGTATGAAATCGCCGTGGGCAAGAAGACGACGAAGCTGGCCTCGTGCTTCCCCTGCAGCATCTTCATGGAGGCCACCGGCCACCCGGCCTCCTCCACGCACCTGGGCCGTGGCGAGTCCTGGAGCCCGATGTATCCGCCCCCCAACTCCACCACCACGCAGCACAAGGCCTGGCAGGCGTGCAACACGCAGTGGCAGGACTACTGCAAGACCATCATCGACGCCGGGCTCCAGTGCCTGAAGAAGGCCCCGGCCCAACTGAAGGACGAGTGGAAGCTCAGCGTGGGCGCGCTCGACCTCTACCTCAATGGTCCGAACGGGGTGAACAAGACGCCGGCCACCGCGGCCCAGGCCTACGCCAACCTCATCCTCGATGCCGTGACGGTCCACGACTCCGAGGTGAGTCGCATCAACCGGACCCTCAAGTAATCACACGCATGCGGTGACTTCAGACAGGCCTCACGGGGTAAGCGCCCCGTGGGGCTTCTTTTATTTCCGCTGGGAATCACAGCCTCGCCGCCGGTGCCGTCCTGGCGGCATGATCCGAACGCACATCGCAGAGGCTTGTGAAACAAGGGACCTGGCGCTGTTGGACGCGGTGGTCTTCGTCATCCGGACGCAGGGCCCCCTCACCCGGGCGAATCACCTGGAGGCCTGGCGCGGCGTGCTGGGCGACCCGGAGGTCATCGATCCACGGCGCGAGTTGCTCGCGGATCGCCTGGCGCGCCGGACCGCCGCCCCGCTGGAGGGCGACGCCTTCTTCGCGTCGCTGCGCGTGCGACTGCCGGACGGCCCCAACCGCCTGCTGGCCTACGGACTGGCGCTGCGGGCCGCGACCGCGCACGGCGGCCACCCGGGTCCGGCGCAGCTGCCGCTGGCCCAGCTGTGCCGCGAACTGGGACTGACACAGGCCCAGGCCCGCGACATGCGCCTGGGCATCATGGATGGCATGTCCCCCGTCGCGCTGGCGGCGGAGCCCGCCCACCCGCGGCACGCTCGCGTGCTGGAGGCGGTGCTGCTGGCGGCGGGGATGGAGGCCCACCTGACGGAGGCGGAGACGTTGGCGCTGGAGGCGTCACGGGAGGATGCGTCCTTCCTCCAGGAGCTCACCGGCCAGCTGCTGCATCGCATCGCCTTCGGTTCCCAGGTGGCTTCGCCGTTGGAGGCGCTGTGCCAGCGGCTGACGGACATCGCGCTCGCACCCGCGACCCTCGCGCAGCGCTGGGGCACCCTGCGGCTGGCGTACTGCTTCTCTCACGCGGTGGGCCACGACCTGGGCCAGCAGCTCATGCTCGACCTGCTGCAGGAGCTGCTGCACCTGGGGACCGTGGAGGCGGCCCGCGCTACCGCTCGCGAATCCGCGCGTACCTGAGGATGTGCATGGGCGGGTACAGCCCCAGCGCGTGCGCGGCCGGCATGTTCACCTCGAAGGAGAAGCGGGACAGCGTCTCCACGGGCAGCTCCGCCGGTGAGCGGTGCTCACGCAGTATCTGCGTGGCCTTGAAGCCCGCCAGGCCCCCGACGTTGTAGAAGGGCGCCACCAGGCCCATCATGCCGCCCGCCTCCAGCTGCACCTCGATGGCGCAGAAGGTGGGCAGGCCCAGGCGGATCGCTTCGTCCATCAGCAGCTGGCTGTGCGGCGCGAAGAAGTTCACCGGAGGCAGGTACACCAGGTCCGGCCTCCGGGCCGCCAACGCCTGCATCATCGCCGGCAGGCGCGCCGCGTCCGGCTTCCCGTCCTTGCCGAGCGGATGCACCGCCACCAGTTCGATGCCCGCCTGCGCGGTGAGCTGCGTGAGCTTGTCGAACATGTTGCGCTGGGACGGCTCGGACGGGTTGTAGGCGACGCCCAGCCGCTTGAGCGGCATGAACGACTGCATCGCCTTGAGTTGCACCGGCAATGAGGCCACGTGGATGGCGCCGGTGAGGTTGCGCCCGGAGCCCTCCAGTCGCGTCACCAGCCCCGAGGCGATGGGGTCCGACACCATGGCGAAGACCACCGGGACGTCGGTGATGTGCCGCGCGGGATCCACCTCGCCCAACCGGCCCACGAGCCCCTCCGTCACCAGCGTGCTCTGGGCGTAGATGAGGTCCGGACGCCGCGCGCGAATCTCCTGGATGACCGCCGGCAGCCGGTTCGCGTCGCCTTCGATGTTGCGGACGGTGAACTCCACCTCCAGCCCCGCGCTGAGCAGGTAGTCCCGGAAGCCCTGGTCCGCCTCCGCACCGGTGCGGTGGATGACCATGAAGACGCGGTACGGCGCGGCGGAGGCGGAGGCCGCCGACAGCAGGACGAGCGCGGAGAGGAAGGCGCGGGCCGTCATCGCCCCGCCTCCGTCCGGGCGGACGCGCTCCGCCACATCCGGCCCTGGCGGTCCAGGCTGTGCCGCAGGATGTGCTCGATGACATCCGCCTGCCGGAACCCCGCGTTGCGCGCGGTGAACATCACCGCCGCGTGGCTGCCCAGGTTGCAGCCGATGTTGAACTCCAGGAGGAACAGCTCGCCGGTGTCGCGGTGCTGGCGGAAGTCGACGCGCAGGTAGTCGAAGTCCCGCACCGCGGCGCACAGCCGGAGCGCGTACGTCCGCAGGGTCTCCGCCAGCGGCCCCTCAGGCGCCATGCGGCGTTCACGCCCGCCGTCCAGCATCCGCTTCTGCCGGTGGGTGACGATGCCGTGCGGCAGCGAGGAGGTCTCCTCCGCGACGCCCAGCACGATGGGCTCCTCACCGCCCAGCACCGGCACCGTCAGGTCCAGGCCGGGCACCAGCTGCTCCACGAGGCAGGCCTGGCCCAGGTCCTGGAACAGGCGCAGGCGCTCGTGCAGCCCGGCCTCCGTCTCCTGGATGCTGTCCTCGGAGATGCCCACGGACGCGGCGCCAAAACGCGGCTTGATGATCCACGGCCCCCGGAAGTCCGGCGCGGGCGGCAGCTTCCCCTCCGCCGGGCACGTCACCCAGGGCGCCGTCGGGATGCCCAGCGAGCGCGCCATCAGCTTGGTGAGGTGCTTGTCCTCCGCCAGCGCGCGGATGTTGGGCGGCGCGCCCAGGTAGGGGACCTGCAACCATTCACAGAACGCCGACGTGAAGACCTCCGAGTTGCGGACCGGCGCGCGGTTGAGGAGCGTGAAGACGTAGTTGGGTTCGCTGCGGATGTGGACCAGGTCCTCCAGCGAACGGCACGGCGAGCACCGCAGGCCCAGTCCGGTCAGCGTGTGGAACAGCTCGTGGTTGTAGCGCGGGAGCACGCCGTGCTCCGGGTGCAGTTCCGGCCACGGGGCTCCGGGGTCCGGCGCGTACTGCGCGAGGAACAACACGTCCAGGTGCTCGCGCTGCGTGGGCGTCAGCTTCAACAGGTTCTGGGTGATGGCGGTCATGGAGCTTTCGGAGTGGGAGTGGTGGGTGGAAGGGAACGCAGGAAGAGGTAGGCGGCGAGGCCCGCGGTGAGCGCGAGCATCCCGACGCCGATGACGTGGGTGCTGCGCACGAAGCCGCTGGCGCCCAGCAGCGCGGCGGCGAGCAGCGGGCCGACGAGGCTGCCCACCCGCTCGATCATCCGGAAGACAGACAGGAGCGAGTCCAGGCCGAACCCGGCGCACTCCTCGGCGAAGAGCGGCGGGATGCTGGCGAGCAGCGGCGTGGCCGCCAACGCCTGTCCCAGGCCCACCAGCAGCACCGCGGCCAACAACTGCCACGAGCCACCGGCCGACGCGAACAGCAGCACGCCCAGCCCGGAGAGCCCGCCGCCCACGAGCATCATCCCCCGGTGCCAGCCATGGCGGTCCGCCAGCAGCGACACCACCGGCGTGGCGAACACCGTGACGATGAAGTAGCCCATCATCAACCGGCCGATGGCGGCTTCCGTGAAGCCCATCGCATGCAGGCGCAGGGGCGTCAGGTAGAAGAGGAAGCCCGTCAGCACCAGGCGCGCCGGCATGGCCGCCAGCAGGATGAAGAGCAGCACGCGCCCGCGCTTGATGATGCCCAGGTAGGCCGCCATCGCGCGGGGCTCTCCCTCCTCCCTCGCCCGGACAGGCCCCAGGTCCGGAGCCAGCAGCAGCACCAGCGCCATGGCCAGGCCCACCAGCGCCGAGGCCACCCCGAACGTCGCCGCGTAGCCGATGCGGTCCGCGAGGATGCCGCCGATGGCGGTGCCACAGACGCTGGCCGCCGTGGACGCGCCCACGAAGACGCCCATGCTCCGCGCGCCGTGGCTCTGCTTCGACGTGCGCGCCACGTGCAAGAGCGCCGTGGTCGTCACGATGCCGTAGCCGCCCGCGGTGACGACACGCCAGAAGAAGAGCTCCGTGAGGCTCGACGCGAGGCCTGTCATGAACAGGCCCAGGCCGGCGGGCACCATGCCCACCAGCATCGCCACGCGGCTGCTCCGGGTGTTGAGCAGGCGCCCCGCCAGCGGCGTGCACACCACCATCGCGGTGACCCACAGCGACATGGGCAGCGCCACCATGAAGCTCTCGGAGAAGTACGGGCTGGGGTGGTACAGCCGCTTGACGAAGAGCGGCCAGAACGAGCGCGACAGCTCCGAGCCGAAGAGGAAGACGAACAGCGGCAGCCGCAGGTCGCTCGTCCCGGGCTCCTCCAGCGCGGCGGGGGCCTTCGGGTCTCCGAAGCGGAAGCGCTCGCGCAGCGTCGCCAGCTCCGGCGCCGCGCGTTCGTCCAGCGCCGCGTGGCGGCGGTTGAGGCCGCGCACCAGCCTGCCCGCGGAGGCCAGCGCCCGGGTGGCCTCGTCGTGCAGCCGCACCCGGGCCTGCCGCGTGAAGTCCCCCGCGCCGCCCAGCTCCAGCAGGCGCCGCAACAGCCGCAGCGGCCGGATGACCAGCAGGCCCATCAGCGCCATGAGCACCTCCACGGTGACCAGCGCCGTCACGAACAGGGTGATGAGGACGTCGGTGTGGATCTCCTGGAGCCGCTGCTCGGCGTACGTCGCGTCGATGCCCAGGTGCAGCTGGCCGATGACGCGCCCCCGCGACACCACGGGGTGGACCAGGTCCAGGTCTCCGTCCAGGCGCGCCAGACCGCGCGCCTCCTCGATCGCGTGGGCCTTGAGCACCTTGTCGAAGAAGGACGCGGGCTTCGCCTTCAGGTCCCTGGACGCGTACAGCAGGTGGCCGTCCGGCGAGGCGAAGCCGATGTAGCGGATCTCCTCGTGGCCCAGGGCCGCGTCATCCAGGTAGGCATCCGCCGCGCCCAGCCGGTTCACCGGGATGCCCAGGTCCGCGGCGCGGTGGAACTGGAGCGCCACGGTCTGGGCCAGCGTCTCCGCCTTGGCGCGCAGGTCCGGCCGCAATGACTGCTCGAACAGGCGCGAGGCCTGGATGGACGCCGCCACCAGCGTCGCCACGATGAGCAGCGTGGGCAGCAGGCTCACCTTCCAGATGCGGCTCCGGGACAGACTTCCGTCGTTCGTGGAGCTCATGCCGGGCCCTCCAGCGAGCGCTCCGCGCGGGCCAGGGCCAGCGAGGCCTCCTGGTAGCGCGCGTCGAAGGCACGCAGCGCCTCGTCGGCCGGGGGCGTGTGCGCCGGACCGTCCATGTTCCGGAAGGCCTGCTCCATCGCCTGGAAGCGCTGGCCCAGCGGACGCAGCAACATCCACATCAGGGCGCAGACGAGCGAGAAGCCGATGGCCAGGGGCCACAGCGCCTGGCGGGCGAAGGTGTGGAGAAAGGCGCTCGCGCGCGCATCCAGCGCCTTGCGGTCATAGGCGATGAGCACCAGCCCCACGGGCTGGCTGAAGGGGTTGAGGATGGGCGCGCCCACCAGCAGGGCCTCGCGGTCCGAATGGCTCCAGGTGCCGCCGTGCGCGGCGGCGGCGGCCTCGAACCAGGCGGCCCGCTCCCGGGCTGAGCCAGGCAGGTGGGTGGTGGCGTGCAGCCCGCTCTGGAACAGCACCGTGCCCCGGCGGTCGAGGATGGCCACGCCCCGGATGTCCGGGTCCATGCCGGACACGCGGGTGAGGATCTGCTGCGCGTCGCGGACGGCGGGCAGGGCCAGCCCCAGGTCGATGGCCGCCTCGGTGGAGGCCTTCGCGTCCAGCGCCAGCACGCGCAGCCGTGACTGCTGGAGTTCCCCGAGCGTCGTCTCGAACTTGGCGAAGTTGAGCAGGACGACCAGCGCGATGGAGAAGCACAGGATGGCCGCCGTCGCGGCCCCCAGCTTGAAGAACAGACTCATGGCCCCGGCTCCCCTCTAGAAGAACCACTGGATGCGCATGAGGAACTCGTCGTAGGGCGCGCGCCCTCCGTCGAAGACGTACCGGCTGGCGTTGAACATCCAGCGGGTGTTGGTGTTGAGGTACCAGTTGAGGCCGGCGGTCACCTCCTGGAGGCGCTCCTCGGAGGGCCCGTCGTGGCCAGGCAGTCCCTCGAAGCGCAGCCGCGCGAAGCCGTAGCGCAGCCCCAGCTCCCAGGCGCCCGCGCCGTACTTGTCCGCGCCCGGATCAAACGGCCGCTCCGGATCCACGCCCCGCTCCTGTTTCTTCTCGCCCGTCAGCACCCACGTGCTGGACACGTAGAAGGCCTGCGAGCGCAGCCCCGCCAGGTGCACGCGCCGGTCCTCCTTGCCCAGATCCGCGGCGGTGAGCCAGCCCTCGCGCGAAGGAGAGAAGAGGCGGGCGTACTCCACCTTCAGCGACGTGGGCCCCTGGAAGGAGACGAAGTCCGCGCCCAGGCGCCATTCGGGTGGAACGACGAACAGGCCCGTGGCGCCCGTGGCGTACGTCAGCTTGTACTGGGGCGCCGTCAGGAAGGAGAAGCCCGTGGGCAGCTTGCCGCGCGCCTCCTCCGGCAGGTTGTCGCCCAGCGCGCGGGTGGCGCTCACCGCGACGGAGACGCCCTCCGCCGGCACCACGGCGATCCGGCCCGCCAGCATCTTCCCGCGATCCTCGTCACGCGCCTTGCTGCTCGCCTCGTTGAAGAGGCCCAGCCAGTACTCCACGCGGTTGCCGGCCAGCTCTCCGTGGAGCGCCATGCCCTGGTCGTACCGGGGCAGCACCAGGGAGAAGAGGAGGGATTGTTCGACGAAGTCCAGGAAGGTGGAGGAGGTCTCCAGCCACTCGTAGCCGAAGGGGACCTTGAGCCGGCCCGCGCGCAGCCGCAGCCAGGGCGTGGCGCGCAATTCCAACCATGCGTCCTGGTAGAGGGGCGTGTCACGCAGGCCCACGTCGGTGATGAGCCGCACGTCCGCGAAGGGCGCCAGCGTGCCGGACAGGTTGATGCGCGCGCGGCGGACGTAGAAGGTGCTCGCGAGCCCATCGTCGGTGGGCGTCAGCCGCAGGTCCGTCTGCAGACCCATGCCCACGCGCAGCGCGGACCGGCCGTCGCGGCTCTGGAGGACGGTGGCCCCCGTCGGCGGCGGGGCTTCCGCGCGGGACTGGGTGGCCAGCAGGAATATTGATACAAAAACAGACATCAAGATAAAGGCACGCATTGGGGGTGTGGGCATGCCCGTGGGACGGCACATGAATGCCTTTGTGAACCGTTCACACCGGCAGGGGCCAGGCCGTCCTTGGAGACAGGGCGCGGCACACGAAGCCGCCTTTCGCGAGTGAACCATGTCTGTCCATTCCCTCCGGCACGGGCGCGGGTTGCGCCGGGCCCGGCTTGGCGCCCTCCTCCTGGTGCTGGCCGCCTCGCTCGGAGGGGTCGTCGCCCTGGGACTGGGCGAGGCGTGGCGCGGGGATGCCCGCCTCCAGTTCGAGCGGCTCGCGGCGCAGGGCGCGATCCTCCAGGGGCCGGTGGAGATGTTCCTGCGCGTGGGCATGGCGCTGGAGCAGTTCACCGGCTTCACCCAGCTGGCGCGCACGCTGCGCCAGGCGGACCCCACGCTGGAGGCGGTCCGCGTCCTGGACGACCAGGGCCGGCTGCTCTTCTCCGAGCCCCCTGGCCCGGAGGTTCCTGCCACCGCGGCCCACCGCGTGCCTCCCCTGCCCCACCAGCGCTTCGCGGTGACGGAGGACGCGCACTCCTTCCGCGTGTCACTGCCGCTGTCGGACCGCTTCGGGGAGGTGGGCCGCCTGGAGCTGGTGATGTCCCGGGAGGCGGTGTCCCAACGGGTGCTGCGACGCTTCCAGCCCCTCTTCACGCTGCTGGGGGGATGTCTGCTGTTCCTGGGGGCCTTCGTGTCGGGCGCGCAGCGACTGTGGATGCGGCATCCCCGGCGCTGGCTGGGCGCGGCGTTCTCCTTGTGCTTCCTGGCCCTGACGCTGGCCACGTCCCTGGCGCTGGCGGACCTCTATTCGGACGGGCTGCACCAGCGCACCAGCAGCCTGGCGCATTCGCTGGCGCGGCGGTTGAACGAGGCGGCGCGGCTGGGCCTGACGCTCTCCCATCTGCGGGGCCTGGACACCCTTCTGGAGGAGTACCAGCGCACCAACGCGGACCTGGGCTCACTGGCGCTCATCGCGGATGAGCGGGTGCTCGTGCAGGTGGACGCAGGCGCTGGGCGCACGGGAGACGAGCGCTTCGAGTACACCATCGACCTGGAGCTCACGGAGGGCCCGTGGAACCTCCCCGTGCGTCTGGAGGTGGACGCCGCGAAGGGCGCGCTCCAGGCGCGGCTGTGGCGCACCGTCCCCGGCTTCCTCTTCCTCTTCGCCGCCTCGAGCCTGTTGGGCCTGCTGGTGCTCGGAGCACTGTCGCCCCTGCCCCGGCGTGGCTCTGGCTCGCGCGTCTTCGAGCAGCGGACGGTGGGCCGGCTCCAGCCCCTCGCCTTCCTCGGGGGCTTCCTGGAGGGGCTCACGTTCGCATTCCTCCCCGTCGCCGCGGATGCCATCCTCCCGGGCGGCGGCGCTGCGCTGCTCGCCGTCGTATTCCAGGGGGCCTGCGCGCTCGCGCTCGTCCCCTCCGAGCGTTACGCGCGACAGGGTCACCTCGGGCGCTGGCTCGTGGTGGCCCTGGGAGTGTCCACCGCGGCCTTCGCGTTGATGGCGTTCACCTCGGACCTGCGCGCGTGGCTGGTGTTGCGCGGGCTCTGCGGGTTCGGCTTGGGGGCGCTGGCCGCCGGGACGCGGGCGTATCTGCTCGCCGCGCTTCCTCCGGGACAGCCGCCCCGGCGCATGGCGCGGCTCACCCTGGCCCGAGGTGGCGGCCTGCTCGCCGGCACGGTGCTGGGCGCGCTCGTGGCGGCCCACCAGGGACCGTCCCCGGTGTTCCTGTTCGCGGCCCTCTGTGGCCTGGGCGCGCTCGCGTATTCGCGGCACTGGCTGCCCCCCGTGGAAGCTCGGGACCGGTCCGCCGGGCCGCGTGCCTTCCGCGCATCCCTCACGCATCCGCCCCTGCCTCCGGGGGCGTGGAGTCCGCGCGATCACCGCTGGGCGCTGCTGTTCGTCGGGCTGCCGTCGTGGCTTTCGCGCGGGGGAGTGCTCGGACTCGTGTTGCCCCTATGGCTCGTGGGCGAGGGTCAGGACACGGACCGCATCGGGCAGCTGCTCGCCCTCGTCGCGCTGGGCGCGTTGCTTCCCCATGCCGTACCGGCGCGCCTCGACGGGAGCAGGAGGCTGCTTCAGGGGGGCGTGCTGGGCACCGGGCTGTCACTGCTCGCGCTCGCGGCCTTCGGCTCGTTGGAGCCCGTCCGCGCGCTGGCGCTCTGCCTTCTGGGAATGTCCCTCGGGCTCGTTCACGTCCCGCTCGACCACCACGTCGAAAGCCAGCCGGCGGAGAGCACGCGCAGGCGCTCCTGGGCCTCCATCACGCCGCTGCTCGGCGCGCTCGCGCAATGCGTGGGGCCGCTCCTCGTCAGCGCCTTCTGGAGGCCCTCGGAGGATCCGCTCCCCGTGCTCGGAGGGCTGGGCGTCGGGGTGCTGCTGCTGGGGGCCGCCCATTCCTGGATGACCCGGGCCTCGCCCGGTCGCGAGGTGCGCCATGCGTGACTGGCTGCTGGGCCTGCTGTTGCTGCTGTGCGTGCCCTGTCCGGTCCAGGCACAGCCGGACGACATCTCCACCTGGGTGGCCCTGCCTCCGGAGACGCTTCGCGGCTGGCGGGTGGAGGCGACCGCGCAGCGGATCCTCATCACCCCTGAACAGCCACCCACGCCCCAGCTCCAGGTGCGCGAGGTGCTGGTGTTGCTCACCGTGGCCCAGAGCAGCCTCAACTGGATCCTGGAGGGCATGCTGCCCGTGCTGCGCAATCAGCGCGTGCGGGTGGGCCTCACGCTCTACAAGCTCGGCACGGGCCGCGAGGAACAGGAGCGGATGCTGGCGCTGGCGGACTCCGGCCAGTTCGACCTCATCGTCGCCATGGGCTCGGACGCGACGCGCTTTCTCTACAACCGCTTCGGCAACCAGCCCACGCCGGTGGTGGCGCTGTGCAAGGCGCCGGAGCTGTGGCTGGGCTTCGAGGAAGGCGCTTCACAGCAGGCCAAGCCGGACAACATGGCCTTCGTCTCGCTGTCGCTCTCTCCCGACGTGCAGCTGCACTACCTCCAGGAGCTGCTGGGCCCGTTGAAGGCGCTGACGGTGGTGTACGACCGCCGCAACCAGAGCACGGTGGAGGTGGAGGCGGAGGCCATGCGGCGGCTGTCCGCGCGGGATGGCTTCCAGCTGCTGGAGCTGGCGGTGGAGGGCAAGCGTGGCGCGGAGGAGACGCTCTCCGAACAGCTCCCGCGCATGGCCCGCGCGATGCGGCAGATAGACCCCGACGGCCGACACAGCCTCTTCTGGGTCACCACCTCCTCCGCGGTGTACGACGAACTGGAGCGCATCGACCGGTACTCCGAAGGCATTCCGGTGCTGGGCTCCGTGCGCGAGGCCGTGCGCGAGGGCAACTCCAGCGCGGTCATGTCCATTGGCGTGCCCTTCAAGAGCGCCGGCCAGCTGAGCGCGCGCTACATGCTGGAGGTGCTGGGCTCGCGCCTCCCGGCGTCGCGGCTGCCCATGGGGGTCATCTCCCCGCCGGACCTGGCCATCCACCTGAGGCGGGCGCGGCAGCTGGACATCAAGCTGCCCTTCCATTTCCTGGAGCAGGCCAGCTCCCTCTATGACCTGGATGGACGGCTGGTGCGCCAGGACGGACAGCCCGCCGTGTCCGCCCCCGCGGCCTCGCCATGAGCGCCGCTGTCGCGAGGCCCGCGCCACTGGAGCTGCTGCTGGAGCTGGTCCGCGCGCAGGAGGCGGGCGACCCCTTCCACTTCCGGATGGAGCCGCAGGAGTACCTCTTGCGGCGCGCCCGGGGCAGCTACGCGCGCGCGGCGCTCGACTGGGAGCCGGCGCTCCTGTCGGACCTCGCGGAGCTGGAGAAGCCCCAGCCGGACCGCAACGTGATGCAGCGTCTGGGGGAACGGCTGCGCGCGTTCCTGGAAGGCGTGGGCTGGGACGCGCAGGCCAATGACATCGCCGCCGCCGTCAAGGTGGGGCGCCCGGTGCACCTCACCTTCCGCTTCGCCGCGGCGGAGCTCTTCGCGTTGCCCTGGGAGCTGCTCACGCTGGGCACTTCCGGGCGCACCGTGGCGGAGCTGCCCGGCGTCTTCATCCGCTACGAATGGCCCGCGTCCGGAGACCTGCCCACGCAGGGCACCTCCCAGCAGGGCCGCGTCCTCTTCGCCTGGTCCGCCGCCGGAGGCCAGGTGCCGGCCCGTGCGCATCAGCGGGAGTTGAGCGAAGCCTGTCGAAAGGGCGCGTACCCATTCGAGCCGGACCGGGACGTCCTGCCGCACGTCTCGCTGGCGTCGCTGTCGGAGGCGCTCAACCGGCCCGGCGAACCCGTGTCCGTGCTCCACCTGCTGTGCCACGGCGGCCGGCGCGGGCAGACGTATGGATTGCTCTGGGACGCGTCATGGGAGGGCGGCGAACCGGAGCTGGTGGATGGCGCGACTCTGCGTCAGCTGCTCATGCCCCACGCGGCGACGTTGCGGCTGGTGGTGCTGTGCGCGTGCCAGAGTGGCGCGGGCGCGACGGACAACCACCTGGGCAGCGTGGCCCAGGCGCTCCATCGCGCGGGACTGCCCGCGGTGGTGGCCTCGCGCCTGCTGCTCTCCGTGCCGGGCTCCGTGGTGCTCACGCGCGCCCTCTACCGCGCGCTGCTGGTGACGCCCGCGTCGCTGGAGGAGGCAGTGGGGCACGCCCGCCGACTGCTGGCGCTGGACACCACCGCGGTGGATCACGTCTCGCTCCAGCTCTACGCGCGCGCGGAGCACGGCGGAGACACGCGCCCGGTGGCGCTCCGGCCCTACCGGGGCCTGCTGCCCTTCCAGCAGGAGGACCGCCGCTTCTTCTTCGGCCGCGAGTCGCTCCAGCAGGAGCTGCTCCAGCGCGTCCACGAAGCCGTGGAGGGCCAGCGTCCCCGCTTCCAGGTGCTGGCCGGCGTCTCCGGCAGCGGCAAGTCCTCGCTCGCCCTCGCGGGTCTGCCCCAGGAGCTTCGGGCCGCGGACTGGGAGGTGCGGCTGCTCAAGCCCGGACAAGGCGCGGCGGAGGCGCTCCACGAGGTGCGCCAGGTCCCACCCGAGCGCTGGCAGCTCTTGCTGGTGGACCCCTTCGAGGACCTCTTCACCGCGATGGAGTCCCCGGCGCGCCGCGACCTGGCCACCGCGCTGTGGCGCCTCGCGAAAGACCCCGAGCGCCGGGTGGTGGTGCTGGCCACGCTCCAGGTGGACTACCTGGGACGCTGCGGCGACCTGGTGGTGGACGCGGAGGGCACGCGCCTGGACGCAGCCGTGTATTCGGACGCCCACCGCCTCTTCGTCACGGAGCTCCAGGGCGATGCGCTGCGAGCGGCCATCGAGGGCCCCGCGCACAAAGTGGGCCTGCGCTTCGAGGCCGGGCTGGTGGACCGGCTCCTCCAGGAGGTGGGGCAGGAGCCCGGGTCGCTGCCGCTGCTGCAGTACGCGTTGGATCAACTCTGGGAGGAACGCGAGGGACAGCAACTCACCCACCGCGCCTACGCGGCCCTGGGCGGCGTCGCGGGGGCGCTGAAGCGGGCGGCGAACCGGCTCTATGGATCATTGCCCCCGAGCGCGCAGGAGCAGGCGCGCCGGCTGCTGGTGGAGCTGGTGGACTTCCAGGGCGGGCCCTCGCATGGCAGGCGTCGGCGGGTGCGCTCGCAGCAGCTGCGCCCCACTCCACCGGAGCCCCGCGCCGACTTCGACCGGGTGCTGGGCGTACTGCTCACCGCGCGGCTGCTGACCCGTGAAGAGGACGCGTCGGGCGTGGAGTGGTTGCAGCTGTCGCACGAGTCTCTGCTGCGCACCTGGCCGGAGCTCGCGGAGTGGGCCCGCGCGGACCGCGAGCGCATCCAACACTTCCGCGAGCTGGAGTCCTGGGCCCGGGACTGGATCGCGCACCGGAGCGCTCCCGACGGCGGCGCGCCCTATCTCCTGTCCGGAAGCCGGCTGGGCTACGCGCAGGACATCCTGCGGCGCTACAGCGAGGAACCGGGCGAGGACGTCCTCCAACTGCTGGACGCCAGCGAGGCCTCCGCCGAAGCCCAGGACGCGTCAGCGCGCCAGCGCCTGGTGAGGCTGCTGGTGGCCGCGCTGGTGGTGGCGGGGGGGATGGCGGCGCTCGCATGGAACGCGCGCCAGTTGGAGGCCCAGGCCCAGAGTGAGCGGCAGGAGGCGCAGCACCACGCGCAGCGCGCCCGGGACCTGGTGCTGCTGGACGTCGCCCGGAAGCTGCGGCGGGACAATCCCACGCTGGCCCTGCTCATGCTTCGCGAGGTCCAAGAGCCCGGCCGGCTCCGGGGCTGGGCCCAGGACGTGTCCGGGGTCCTCCAGGAGCCGCTGAGCCGCGCGGTGCTGCGCGGCCATGCCCAGGCCGTGGTCCACGTGGAGGTCAGCTCGGACGGGCAGCGCGTGGTGACGGCGTCGAAGGACGGCACCGCGCGGCTGTGGCGGACCAGTGGCGAGGGCGCGCCGGTGGTGCTCACGGGCCACGCGGGGCCCGTCTACCACGCCACCTTCAGCCCGGCGGGAGGGCAGCGCGTGCTCACCTCCTCGCACGACGGCACGGCGCGGCTGTGGAACACGGCGGACGGCGCGTTGCTGCACACGTTCCGGCACCGCGGCGTCGTGCAGTGGGGCGCCTTCAGCCCGGACGGCCAGCGCGTGGCCACGGCCTCGCGAGACGGGCTGGCGCGGCTGTGGCGGGTGGACGGCACCGGCGAGCCGCGCGAGGTGCGGCACCGGGGCGCGGTGCAGACCGTGGCCTTCAGCCCGGATGGGCGGTGGCTGCTGACGGCTTCGCTGGACGGCACCGCGCGCCTGGTTCCCGTGGACGGAAAGGAAGGCCCGCGCGAGCTGCCCCACCCCGCCCCTGTCACCTCCGCCACGTTCGACCCGGAAGGCACCCACGTGCTGACAGTGTCCCGGGACGGCGTCGCGCGCGTCTGGCCCGTCAACGGCGCCACCGCCCCCGTGGCGCTGAAGGGACACCAGGGCGAGCTGACCACCGCGCGCTTCAGCCCCGACGGGCAATGGGTGGTGACCGCGTCGGTGGACACCACCGCGCGCCTCTTCCGGGCCGACGGGCGAGGCGAGCCCCGCGTGCTGCGCGGCCACCAGGGCGCCGTGCGCCTGGCCACCTTCGGGGGACCGCTGGGCGAGTGGATCCTCACCGTCTCCTCGGACACCACGGCGCGGCTGTGGTCCGCGCGCGAGGACACGCCGCCCCGGCTGCTGCTCGGCCACCGGTCCACCCTGCTGTGGGGCGGCTTCGGTCCGGACGGCAAGCAGGTCGTCACCGCCTCCGTCGACGCCACCGCGCGAGTGTGGCGGCTGGATGCGCCCCAGGACTCGCTCCCGCTGCAGACGTCCGCGGGGTTCCTCTGGTCGGTGGCCTTCAGCCCGGACGGCACGCAGGTGGCCACGGCGTCGCAGGACGGGGCGGTGCGCCTCTGGTCGGAGGACGGCCGGGCCACGCATGTCCTCAGGGGCCATGCGCAGGACGTGCGCTCCGTGGTCTTCAGTCCAGATGGCCGGTGGCTGCTGACGGCCTCGCTGGATGGCACCGCGCGCCTGTGGCCGACGGACGGAAGCACGGCGGGCCGGCGCGTGCTGGCGTCCCAGCGTGAGCCCTTCTTCGGCGCCGCCTTCAGCCCCGATGGACAGCGCGTGGCGCTCGCCTCCAGCCCGCGTGCCACCCGCATCGTGAGCGTGGCTGGGACGCAGCCGCCCGTCGCGCTGGAGGGCCACGGCGACCAGGTCCGCTCCGTGGCCTTCAGCCCGGACGGCCAGCGCCTCATCACCGCATCTCAAGATGGCACCGCCCGCATCTGGAGCGCGGAGGGGCGCCTCACCGCCACGCTCTACAGCCACGACGACTGGGTCCTCTCCGCCGCCTTCCATCCAAAGGATCCCACCCAGGTACTCACCTCCTCCCAGGACGGCACGGCGCGCCTCTGGACCGTGGAGAACGGCCGCGTGCGAGGCGTGCGCGCGCTCCTGCGCCACGACGCGCCGGTGCCCTGGGCCGCCTGGAGCCCGGATGGCGGCCGCGTCGTCACCGCGTGCGCGGACGGCCGTGCTCGCGTCTGGCTCACGGACGCACCCGGTGAGCCGTACCTCGTCCTCTCCGCGCACGAGGGCGAGGTGACCTCGGCCGTGTTCAGCCCCCGCGCGGAGGAGCCCCGGCTTGTCACCGGCTCCACGGACGGCAGTGCCCGGGTGTGGCGTCCGCGCGAGCCGCTCCCCATCGAACGGCTTCAGGAGAAGCTCCAGGCGACCAGCTCCGCGTGCCTGACGCCTGGCGAGCGGCGCGGCCTGCTGGGCGACCTGCCCGCGAAGGCCCTGGAGGCCAACGCCGCGTGTGAGCAGCGGCACGGACGCGCACCGCTCCCGGACGAGCCCTGAAGCCTCACAGCGGCGCTCACAAATCCCAGACACCCGGCGTCTTCCAGGCACCCACGGCCCGGCCTCCGCCGGGGCCGGCAACCCGGGAGTCCACCCGATGGCCCTCTTTGGCTTTGGTTCCAAGTCCCCCAAACCCTCGCAGTCCGACGAGTCCACCGAGCCGAAAGGCGAAACATTCCAGGCGCTGACGCTGGAGCAGCTGCGTTCGTTCCTGACCCGACTGCCCAAGGCGCGCGCGCAAGAAGTGCTGCCGCACCTGAACGACGCCATGTCCGAGGCGGGCATCAACACCCCGCGCCGCCAGGCCGCGTTCCTGGCGCAGCTGGCGCACGAGAGCGCCGAGTTCCGCTACTTCGAGGAGCTGGCGACCGGACGCGCCTACGAGCGGCGCAAGGACCTGGGCAACGTCAAGCCGGGCGACGGCGCGCGCTACAAGGGCCGCGGGCCCATCCAAATCACCGGCCGCACCAACTACCGCGCCGCGGGCAAGGCGCTGGAGCTGGACTTGGAGGAGAACCCCGCCCGCGCGGCCGACCTGGACGTGGGCTTCCGCACCGCCGCCTGGTTCTGGAACAGCCGCAACCTCAACAAGCACGCCGACAAGGGCGAGTTCGACGCCATCACCCGGCGCATCAACGGCGGCTACAACGGCAAGGCCTCGCGCGAGGCCTACTACCAGCGCGCGCTGCGGCTGCTGGACAAGAAGTGATCTGAAACACGAAGAGCCCGCGACCTGAAGAAGGCCGCGGGCTCCGTTGTCGTCATGGCGTCTACTTGCGCTTGGACGGAGTGGACGCGGGCTCGGTCGTCGCTTCCTCCTCCGTGGAGGCGCTGCCGTCGGAGGACTCGACGGTGCCGCCCGCCAGGTGCTTGCCTCCGGGACGGAACAGCATGCGCACCGTGAGCTTGCTGGAGTCCTTTTCGTTGAGGTCGTGCAGGCGCGTGTGTTCCTTCTTGGTGCCGCCGCCGAAGAGGGAGAACCAGCGCTTGGGCTGCGGCTTGTCCTCGGGGATGTCGCTGTCCTGCTCCGTCATCTCGAACTCGAAGCTGGCGGAGACCTCCAGCTCCGCCACGGAGAAGGAATAGTGCTTTCGGGCCGTCTCCTCCGCGATGTCCAGCGAGGACTGGACGGCCAGGATGAGGTCGTGGATGAGGACTTGCGCGTGGTCAGGCGTGGGATTGGGCTTTGCCATGGGATGGGATTGAGGAAGGAAGGGTGGATGGCGAGCCGCCACCGCCGGTGCTCCAGAACGAAGCACCGGCGGCGACGGATGTGTCTTGCTTCAGCGTGTTCCGGTCAGACAGACGGCTGGCCTCAGGCGCCGCCGCCGGTGCTGCCACCCTGGGCCGCGAGCAACGCCGCGGGCTTGATGGTGCACTTCACGGTGAGCCCCATGTGTTCCTTGTAGTCGAGCGTGAGCTTCTCCTTGATGCTCATGCGCCAGACGTTGAGGGCAACGTCCGTCTCGCTCTTGATCTCGAAGTCGCTCGTGAGGTTCACCTCGAAGTAGTACTCGGCGATCGTCATCGGATCCATGCCCGACGACATGAGGCGCTGCGCGGTGCGGGCGGCACCCGCGAAGGCGATGATGTAAGCGGACAGCTGGGCGGCGGACTGCATGGGCGTGCTCCTGGGATTGGGTTGACGGCGGATGTGCCGGGCACTGCGTCCACAGGACGTCGCACGCCATTTGTGTGTGAATGCCAACGCCAGACATCCACGGCTCACACGGCCGCCCTCCGCCGCGTCCTGCCGTCACGCGCACGACTTCCCGGGCGCGCACGCCAGGAGCCATCCCAAAAGATGAGCACGCAGAACGTCGAGCTGTTGTTGTCCCACGCCGATTCACACGAGCCGGTGGCCCCCGACGGCCTGCCCGCCGATGCCGCGGCGCGGTTCCCTCGCGACGACGACGCGCAGGGGCGCGAGGAGAGCCACCTGTGGGACGACGGGGAAGACCCCAACTCCCTGCCCGCGCAGCGCTGGGGGCTGGTCGCGCCGGAGGGGCCTGAAGGCGACCGGCTGCTCGCGCTGATGGAGCCCCTGCGCCGGCACCGGCAGGAACAGCAGGACGGCCACCCGGTGCGCGTGTACCGGGTGAGCCCGGAGCTGGCGGCGGAGGGGCGGAACCTGGAGGACTTCACCCGCTGGGTGCGCGTCGTGCTGGACGACGAAGCGGTGCCCGTGGCGGACCGGCCCCGCTACCTGCTCTTCCTGGGGGACTTCCACCAGGTGCCCTTCGAGCTGCAGCAGGCCGCGGCCCACGACGCCTACGTGGGGCGGCTGGCCTTCCGGCGCGACGAGGACTACGCGGCCTACGTGGACAAGGTGCTGCGCTGGGAGAACGCGCCCTCCGCCGAGCGCCAGCCCCGCTCGCTCTTCTTCACCGTCCACGACGGCACCGCCGCGACGCGGACGGGCTACCAGTCATTGGTGGCCCCGGCCATCGCGTCGGCCCGGCAGGCACGGGAGCTGGGCCGCTTCCCCGCGCGGGACGTGCTGGAGCTGGGCATGCCGGGAGAGCCCGGCGCCAACGCACTGCTGGAGCAGGCCGCGCACCAAGACCCCACTCTGCTCTTCTCCATGAGCCACGGCCTGGGCAGTCCCCGCGCGGGCTGGCGGAGCACCGACGCGAAGCTCGCGCTCCAGGGGGCGCTCAACCTGGGCGAAGGCCAGCACCTGGATGGCGCGGCGCTGGCCCAGCGGCCCTTCCTGCCCGGCGGCATCTGGTTCCTCTTCGCGTGCTTCGGCGCGGGCACGCCGTCGCGCAGCGCCTTCCATCACTGGCTGAAGCAGTTGCAGGCGGGAGGCCAGTTCAGCGGGAGGCTGGAGTCACTCACCGCGGCGCTGCCCCGGCCCGGGGAGCGCCCCTTCGTCGCCGCGCTGCCGCAGGCCGCGCTGGCCAACCCCCAGGGACCTCTGGCGGTCATCGGCCACGTGGACCTGGCGTGGACGTATGGCTTCCAGGACCGCGACCACCGCCAGGGCAAGGTGTCCCGCTTCATGGAGCCGCTCCAGCAGCTGGCGCGGGGCCGGCGCGTGGGCCTGGGCCTGAGCTGGCTGCTGCGCGGGGGCCACCAGGCCAACCTGGAGCTGACCACGCTGTATGACCAGGAGGAGGCGGCCCGGAGCACCGGGAAGCCCTCCACGGTGGATCCGCTGCGGCGCTCGCACCTGTGGATGCTCCGTCAGGACCTGGGCGGATACGTGCTCCTGGGCGACCCGGCCGTGCGTCTGCCATTGGCTCCGCGCTGACGGTTTGAAACAACAAGAACCCCGGGCGGCGCGCAAGGGCCCCCCGGGGTTCGAGCTTCGCGACGCCCAGGGCTCAGGTCGAGCGGTGCCCGCGGCGCTCCACACCGTGCAGCGTGAGGTTGCGCAGGGTGTCGTCGGCCAGCTCGAAGATGCTGGCCTGCGCCTTCAGCAGTTGGTCGTGCACCAGCTGCTCCAGCGCGTAGAACGGCGCCAGGGTCTCCAGCGCCTTGCGCGCCCACTCCTCGTGCTGCGAGCGCAGCGGCCGCGCGGCGGCGTCCCCCTCCACGAACTGGCGGGAGTATTCGAGCGCGGAGCGCTGGGCGGCGATGGCCTGGTGCAGGGCGCCCCGCCCCAGGTCCATCAGGTGGGCGTACGGATCGACTCTCTTCGCTTCGGTCATGGCATTGCTCCTTCGGGTCAAGACAGGTGGGTTCTTCTAGAGGCGGTGGACGACGGCGCCCCCTTCGGCCGGCGCCAGGTCCTCGTCACCGAACGCCTGGGGCCCGTTCGCCACGGGCTGCGTCCACGGCGAGGTCGCCAGGGCACGCTTCATGTCCCGGTAGCCGTCCGCCTGGCGCTCCGCGATGGAGGCGCGGGAGAACTCCGCATCGCTGCTGGAGATCTGGTGCTCACCGCGCTGGTACGTCAGGTGGATGATGTCCAGCCGGGGCGCGGGCTTCGCCAGGGGCTCGTCGCTGAACGCGAGCGGCGAGGACGCTGACATATGCCGCGTCACCCGGCTCGAGGTCTGGCGCAGGTTCCACACGGTCGCGAACTGGTCCACCTGCTGCGACGTGCGGCCCGCGAACTGGATGGACTTCATGCGCCAGCTCGCCTCGTCCATGTTCTGGGGCAGCGGCGCGCGCGCCTCGAACAAATCAATCATGAAGACCAGGGAGTGCCGCTGGGGCGGGTCGTCCAGGATGGCGTTGAGCGGCGTGTTCGTGACGCAGCCGCCGTCCCAGTACAGCTCCCCGTCGATGAGGCTGGGCGGAAAGGCGGGCGGCAGCGCGCCGCTGGCGAGCACATGGTCCGGCCCCAGGGCGCTTCGCGTGTTGTCGAAGAACACCAGGTGGCCGTCGCTCACGCGGGTGGCCCCCAGGCTCAGCCGCGTCGCACGGGAGTTGATGTATTCGAAGTCCACCAGCCGCCGCAGCGTCGAGCGCATGGGCCGGGTGGAATAGAAGCTCAGCGCCTCCGGAGAGCCCGGCGGCGCGAGCAGCGGGGACAGCGCGCGGGGCGCGTAGAAGCCGGGCTGGCCGAAGAGCAGGCTGGTCATGTGGCTGCCCAGGTTGAAGAGCTGGCGCAGGCGGCCCTTGAAGAGCGAGCCCCACTCACTGCCCGGCCAGGACACCTCGCGCCAGAACGCCTCCAGCCGCTCGAGCCGCTGCTCCGGGCGGTTGCCCGCGACCAGCGCGGCGGTGAAGGCGCCAATGGAGATGCCGGAGACCCAGTCCGGATGCAGGCCAGCCTCCTCCAGGGCCTGATAGGCCCCCACGTGGTAGGCGCCCAGGGCCCCGCCGCCTTGAAAGACGACGATGACCTGCGGGCGCTCCTGGGGTGCTTGCGGCTGTGTCATGGATGTCCTCTCGCGAATGCTGCGGTGGAGTGCCGCCCCGGAGGAGCGGGGGGCTGATGGATCCCAATCCACCCTTCCCAGTCCCCCGCTCCCCGAGGCAGCGCTCCAGGGACGGCCGCGGCCACGCGGTTGTGAATCCACGCCGGCCTCCGAGGTCATGAATTTCACACCCGGCGGGCGTCCGCGTCCTTCAGGCGCAACTTTCAACCCTGGAGACAGACATGAGTGGACGCGTGGCAGTGGTGACAGGAGGAACGCGCGGCATTGGCGCGGCGAGCGCCGACGCCCTGCGGCAGCAGGGTTACCGCGTGGCGGTCACCTATTATGCGAATGAGCAGGCGGCGCAGAACTTCACGGGGCGCACCGGCATCCCGGCGTTCCGCTTCGACGCCGCCAACACCGCCCAGTGTGTCGCGGGCGTGAAGAAGATCGTCGAAGCGCTGGGTCCCATCGAGGTGCTGGTGAACAACGCCGGCATCACCCGGGACGCCATGCTGCACAAGATGACGTCCGAGCAGTGGAACGAGGTCATCCAGACGAACCTCACCTCGTGCTTCAACCTGTGCAACGTCGTGGTGGGCCCGATGCGCGAGCGTGGCTTCGGCCGCATCATCAACATCGGGTCCATCAACGGGCAGACGGGCCAACTGGGACAGACGGCCTACGCGGCGGCCAAGGCGGGCATGCATGGCTTCACCGTGGCGCTGGCGCGCGAGGGCGCCGCCCGCGGCGTCACCGCCAACCTCATCGCGCCGGGCTACATCGACACGGACCTGGTGCGCACCGTGCCTCCGGAGGAACTGGTGCGCATTCGCACGCGCATCCCCGTGGGCCGCCTGGGGCGCGCCGACGAAATCGCCCGCGCCGTGACGTTCCTCGCCTCCGACAAGGCCGGCTTCATCACCGGCTCCACGCTCACCATCAATGGTGGGCAGCACATGTACTGAAGGAGGCCGCGAATGAACGCATCCCTGGAGCCCATGCGGCGCGCCTTCCTGGAAGTCCTCCTCCGGCTGGCGATGGACCCCCAGCGGATGCTCGCGGCGGGAATCGACCTGTGGGGACGCTCCCTGCGCGGGGGCGTCCCACCGGAGCCCGCCCCTTCCGCGCCGGACCGCCGCTTCCGAGACCCGGCGTGGAGGGAGCAGCCCTTCTTCGACGGCCTGCGCCGCGCGTACCTCACCGGCGCGGACTGGCTGGAGCACCTGGTGGCCCAAGCGCCGGGCGTGGACAAGCACACGGCGCACCAGGCGCGCTTCTACGCGCGCCAGCTCACCGACGCGCTGTCTCCGTCCAACTTCCCCGCGCTCAACCCAGAGGTGCTCCGCGCCGCGCGCGAGTCCCACGGCATGAGCCTGATCAAGGGACTGGAGGCGCTGTGCGAGGACCTGGCGCGGGGCCAGGGCCAGTTGGCGACGCGCATGACGGACCGGCGGACGTTCCGGCTGGGGGAGAACCTGGCCACCACGCCGGGCGACGTGGTCCATGAGGAGCGCCTGTTCCAGCTCATCCAGTACCGGCCCACTACGCCCACCGTCTACCGCCAGCCGCTGCTGGTGGTGCCGCCGTGGATCAACAAGTTCTACATCCTGGACCTGCGCCCGGAGAACTCGTTCGTCCGCTGGGCAGTGGACCGCGGGTACACGGTGTTCCTCATCTCCTGGGTGAACCCCGACGAAACGCACGCGGACGTGGATTGGGAGGACTACCTCGTGCACGGACTGATTGCCGCGCTGGAGGCCGTCTGCCGCGCCACCGGCGAGGAGCGGGTCTCCACGCTGGGCTACTGCATCGGAGGAACGCTGCTGGCGTCGGGGCTCGCGTGGCTCGCCGCCCAGAATGATTCGCTCATCGCCAGCGCGACGCTGCTCACCACTCAGGTGGACTTCAGCGAACCGGGGGACCTGGGGGCCTTCATCGACGCGCCGCGGTTGGAGCGGCTGGAGGCCCACATGCGCGAGCGCGGCTATCTGGAGGGGCTGGAGATGATGACCACCTTCAACCTGCTCCGAGCGAAGGACCTGGTCTGGCCCTTCGTGGTGAACAACTACCTGCTCGGCCGGGAGCCGGCCCCCAGTGACTTCCTCGCGTGGAGCACCGACCCCACGCGCATGCCCGCGCGCGCGCACGCGACGTACCTGCGGGAGCTGTACCTGCACAACCGCCTGGTCCAGCCGGGCGCGCTGTCGCTCGCTGGCGTCCCCCTGGACCTGGGCCGCGTGAAGACGCCCCTCTACGTGCAAGCCTGCCGGGAGGACCACATCGCGCCCTTCCGCTCGGTGTACCGGGGAGCGAGGAACTACCGGGGTCCCGTGCGGTTCGTGCTCGCGGGCTCGGGCCATGTCGCCGGCGTCATCAACCCGCCGTCCGCGAACCGGTATCGCTATTGGGTCCCGAAGCCCCGTCCGGGCGCGTCACCTGGAAACGCGCCTGCGTCCATCCCAAACGCGGATGTATTTGCGTCGCATTCAAACGCAGTCGCGTCACTCCAGGACGCGGATGAGATTGCGCTCCGCGGCAAGACGGATGTGATTGCGTCGACACCGGACGCATCGGCGTCCTTCATGGACGCGGATGGAATTGCGTCGCACGCGGACGCCGATGCGTGGCTTCAGGACGCAAAAGAACACCCAGGGTCCTGGTGGACGGACTGGGAGTATTGGCAATCCGAGCGTTCGGGAGAACGCGTCCCAGCCCGGATCCCCGGCGAGGGAGGGCTTCGCGTCATTGAAGCGGCTCCGGGGCGCTACGTGCGCTCGCGCATTCTCCCGGAATGAGTCGCGCGAGCCGTGCTCCGCCGGCCTGCCCGGACGGAGCACGGACTTGCGCTCAGCGGGGGCACGGCTCTTGCGAAAGGGTGGTCCGAAGGATTCCGTACGCGAGCTGGATGCGCTTTCTCACGTTGCAACTGGTCAACCGGAGCTGTTCAGCAATGTCGGCATAGGACATGTCCTGGAGGTAGCGCATCACCAGGGGCACCCTCAGATTGGGGGGCAGCGCCTCGATGCATTCCCGGACCGCCGCGGCGCTCTCGCGCTGGAGCAGGCCCGCGTCGGGCAGCTGCTCCTGGGACTGAGGCTCCGCGGACTCCAGGTCTTCCATCCACTCCTCGGTGTCGCCCCAGCGCTGGCGCTCGCGGTGGATGTCCATGCAGACGTTGTGGAGGATGCGTCCCAGCCACGCCCTCGGGTTGAGGATCTTCCCGGGCGACACGTAGTTCTGGTGGGCCCGGAGCATCGCGGTGTCCACCGCGTCCTCCGCGTCCACCACGTTCCCGCCCATCAGCCGCAGCGCCTGCTGCAACAACGGCTCCTTGTGCTGCTCCCATACACGCCAGAAAGAGGGATTGGTGTTTTCGCTCACGGTTTCCAGGGCTCCAAAAGTGCATCTGGAAACGGAGCAGCGAGATGTCTGTGAACAACCCTTGATCATCTCCAAAAAGGGCAGCCCGGAAATCCACGGGAAATCACAAGCCGTAGCGACCAGCGTCTTCCTGGCGTTCACCCCCCGAACGCATGGCGGAGCCAATGAGCGCGCGACAGGAAGCGGAGCAGGACACCCTCGAGGAAGCGAACCCCCTGAAGGAACACCTCGCACTCCAGTGGAGCAGGCAGGCGGGCGCGAGCTTCCCGAAGTTGTGGGTGGGTCATCTGGAGGGCGACGAGCGTGGCGTCTTCGCCAAGGTGCCCATCGCGGCGGGAGAAGAGGTGCTGCGGGTGCCGCGCGCGTGCCTGGTGACGCTGGACGTCGCGAGAGCGTCGGACATCGGCCGGCTCATCGACGCGCACGCACCGGACACGAGCGAGGAGTGCTACCTGGCGGCATTCCTGCTCCAGGAGAAGGAGCGCGAGGACTCGGCCTGGAAGCCGTACCTGGACGTGCTGCCCCAGTCCTTCCCGCACCTGCCGCTGTTCTTCGACGCGCAGGAACTGTCGCTCCTCCAGGGCTCCTCCGCGCTGCGCGAGGTGGCGCGGTGGAAGGAGATGCTGCTCGCTCGCTACGCCATGCTGGCGCAGCGGGTGCCGGGCTTCGAGCGCTTCACGCCCGACGCGTACCTCTGGGCGCAGCACGTGTTGATCAGCCGCAGCTTCGGCCTGACGGTGGCGGGCAAGCTCACGCGGTGCTTCGTGCCGGTGGCGGACATGCTCAACCACCGGGCCTCGCCGCGCCTGGTATGGGGCAACACGGAGGACGGTGAGGCCTTCGTGCTGGTGGCGCACGAGCCCGTGGCCGCGCGCGAGGAACTGCACATCAGCTATGGCATCAAGTCCAGCTGCCGGTTCCTGCTGAGCTACGGCTTCGTGCCGGAGGACAACCCGGACGACACGCTGGTGCTCTACCTGGGCGTGCCCGAGGACGCGGTGGAAGCGGAGGGAAAGCGGGAGCTGCTCGCGCTGGCGACTCCGCCGTCGCGGCGCCGCTTCGAGGTGCCGCTGCACTACGGGCACGCCTCCACGGTGGCGATGTTCTCCTTCCTGCGCGTGGCGTGCGCGAACGCGCGGGAGCTGGCCCGGCTCGCCGAGGAGGCCCGCGAGGAGCAGGGCCTGGGCGAAGTGCCACCGCTGAGCGCGGAGACGGAGGAGCGCGTCTTCCGCTACCTCCACGACGCGTGCGAGGCACGGCTCGCGGGCTTCGAGACGACGCTGGAGGAGGACGAGCAATTGCTCCAGGAGGCGGACCTGTCGCGCAACGCGCGCAACTGCCTGCTCTTGCGGCGCGGTGAGAAGCGGCTGCTGCGGGCCTACGCGGGCCTGGCGCTCGCCTTCCTCCCCGCGCTGAGCCCCACCCCGCCCGCCCCCGCCGTGGGCGGATGAGCCGGCTTCATTCCCAGACTTCAGGACGACAGGACATGACCATGGACAAGAAGATCATCGCGGTGGTGGGAGCAACGGGCGAAGAGGGAGGCGGCCTCGCGCGCGCCATCCTCGCGGACACGCAGAGCGGCTTCATGGTGCGCGCGCTCACGCGCAAGCCAGGCTCGGAGCTGGCGCGCCGGCTGGCGAAGCTGGGCGCGGAGGTCGTCGCGGCGGACGTGAGCGACGCGAAGAGCCTGAAGGCCGCGTTCACCGGAGCGCACGGCGCCTTCTGCGTCACCAGCTATTGGGAGAAGCCCGACCCGGAGCGCGAGCTGGCACAGGCGCGGACGATGGCGCACGCCGCGAAGGAGGCGGGGGTAGCGCACGTCATCTGGTCCACCCAGGAAGACACCCGGCGCCTCATCCCTTTGGAAGACACGCGGATGCCCATGCTCAAGAGGCACTACCGCGTGCCGCAGTTCGACGTGAAGGGCGCGAGCGATGCGTACTTCAGCGGCCTGGACCTGCCGGTGACGTTCGTGCGCACCTCGTTCTCGTGGGAGAACCTGCTGTCGTTCGGATTGGGAGGAAAGCGCAACGCCGACGGCACGTTCGACTTCGTGCTGCCCACGGAGGACCAGAAGCTGCCCGGCATCGCCACGGAGGACGTGGGCGGATGCGTCCACACCCTCTTCCAGCGCGGGCCGGAGGCATGGGCGGGCCGGACGGTGGGGCTGGCCAGCGAGCACCTGACGGGCCAGGAGATCGCCCAGACGCTGCAGCAGGTGCTGGGACAGGAGGTGCGCTTCCACTCCATGGAGCCGGAGGTCTACCGGACGTTCAACTTCCCCGGCGCGTCGGAGCTCGCGAACATGTTCCAGTTCATGCGGGACTTTTCAGAGGAGTACTGCGCCGCCAGGGACCCCGAGTTCACGCGCGAACTGAATCCCCAGGTGCAGTCGCTGGCCCGGTGGATTGAACGCAACAAGGCCCGCTTCGTGCGCGCGGCGTGAAGGGCGCCAGGCCCTGCCTCCCGGTCCACGGAAGGCAGGGCCTGTTTTTCAGACTGAGATCTCCCGGCCTCCCCCACCCCTGTCCCTTATACACATCTGACGCTGCCGACGATCTTACGCGTG